>JAIXZB010000173.1 GCA_027489915.1 Rickettsiales bacterium
GCCTGCTTGTAAGGCTTCCATGCCGCTTGCATAGACGCTTGTGGTTGTTGAATCCGCTAGACCCAATACCATGGAAACATCATGCGGAGCAAAGCTCCACCAGCAATTTTCATGGCGGCGTACTTTGCCAAGGTTTAAGCGGTGGGAGTAGATGTATTTAATGTTACCGATTTTTCCTGATTTCACCAAGCGTTGCATTTCAATAAATGCTGCGTGGTATTGCAGAACATGCCCAACCATGAGAGTTTTCTTTTTTTTGTCAGCCAGAGCACACATTTCCTCACCTTCTTTGGGATTGAGTGCGAGGGGCTTTTCTACAAATACGTGTTTGCCTGCATTTAGTGCTTTCAGGGTCGTTTCATAATGTGCTGGCGCTGGAACGGCGAGTACTACCCCGGTGATGTCTGTATCAGAAAGAACTTCTTCAAAGCTGCGTGCTGGAACATTGAAAGTTTTTGCCATTGCAGCCGCTTGTTCTGTATTGGCGTCCACTACTGCAGCAAGCGCGCCAATTTCGGCCATATTGCGAACAAGGTTTTTACCCCAGTAACCACAACCAACAACAGCGATAGTAGGTGAGTATGTCATCATATGCCTATTCAAATTTCGCGCGGAAAATACTGCTGCACTCTGGCTAAGGCAAGCGCTTTAGGCGATAGCTGTGCATTATTATTTATAATATCTTCAGATGAATGAGAATGGTTCGCAACTCTTTGTCGCCCATAATCATAAGCAATGCACTATAACATGCTATAAATAAAACACTTTCTATGGAAATAGACCAGATATTATCTGCGTGACCTAATTGTAGTACCAAGCTTGATGCAACAAGGCTCAGTAGAACATGAGTAATGGATTGAAGGGAGATGAGATTCAGTCCTGCCATCTTTCTTATGCCGTAAATGAGTAATAGGCAGGCGATGTAGCAGTAGCTTGAAAATGCTATGGCGATTCCATCACGTCCCATTTCTGTGCTAAGTACATAAGCCATTATTACAAGAGCTAAAAAAGCTATGATATTGGCATATACATAATGCCAGTAGCGTCTATAGGCGCAATATATTCTGTTTAAGAAAAGTAAATAGCCAAACCCTACAATTCCCAATGCATAATATTTCAGGCTAGATGCTGTTTTTGAAACCGCATCTGCATCAAAGTTGCCGCTAGAGAATAACAACTTTACTATCGCTTCGTTTTCAATGCATAAGAGCACACTTATAGGGGCGAGGCAAAAAATTAACATGCTGGTTCCCATGCGTATTGCCCCGGAGTTTGAGCCTTGCTGCGCCCTTACATGGGTTATGATGGTAGGGAAAAGAACTGAAGCTATAGCCATAGCAATAATGGCTACGGGTAATGTGATAAGCCTGAAGGCATAATTTAAGGCTGTAATGTCTCCGTGTTCCAGTAGAGAGCCAAAGCTTCTAGGTAGTAGTATGGCTGCCTGATCAAAGAAGGCCAGTATTATCAATGGCCAAGTCGCGAAGAACGCGTTGATATATGTACGGTTCTTGAAGTTCGCGTGATGATTAGGGACTAAGCGTAAGTAGGCAAAAAACAGTATGACACCTGAAACTATACCGCCAAATAGATGATACCACGCTAGGGTTTGTACGGAATGGATGGGTAACACAAACAATAAGGCCAGCAAGGTTATGTTGTTCATCGTTTGTGAAGATAGTGGCAATATAAATTGTTTGTGCGAGTTGCAAACCGCATGGCCAAGACTTGCTAAACCATAGATGGTTACCAAGGGTATCATGGTGCGAATGAGATCTTTGGTAAGATGTATTTGTTCATCGTTAAAGCCAGGCATTAGGCTTTTTACGATATATGGTGCAAGTGCATATCCGGCTAATGTACCGATTCCCAATATTGTAAGTAGGATTATGCTGATATTGTTTATCATTTCGTGAGCTGTTTGAGGTCGCTCTTCCATTTCATCCTGATACGCAGGCATAAACATGGTTTGCATGGTTTGTGGGCTTAAAATTGCACCGATGAATGACACGATGGCAAAAGCTGCAATAAAGCAATCCATTTCCATGCTGGCACCAAAGGTGCGAGCAACCACCACTTCTCGGAAAAAACCAAGTGCACTGGTTATGATAATAACAACAGCAAATAAACTGGCGTGCGATGCAGCTCTCATCTATTTCGCAACACATCTTTAAGGGTGGCTGCGAGCTTTTCGCCTAGATGTTCAAAACTGTGGTTGTTAATTACATATGCGCGCCCATTCTCACCCATTATGCGGCGCTCATTGAGTGGTAATGCACTCAGTGTAAGTATTGCATCTGCCATTGCGGTTGGAGATCCTGCTGCAACCGTTATGCCTGCTTTTGCATCTTCCACAGGATTGTTCACTGCATTGCATGCAAATATCACAGGGCGCTTTGCAGCAAGATAGTCAAAGAGCTTATTCGCACTGATCCCGTATCGTAATATGGGCATGTCTACCACATTGAATACTAGTATGTCGGCTTGTGCTGCGAGTGCTGGAATATCGCGCTTAGGGATAGGCGCTTCAAACGTAACGCGAGATAATTGTAATTCTTTAGCTAGTTTTTCCAAATTGGGTTTGAGTGGCCCATCGCCTATTAATCTTAGTGAAATGTGACGGCTGTTATCTTGTTGCTCCACAAGTTTCATTCCATAAAGAAGATTATCGAGGGCGTTTCCGTTGCCATGTGCTCCAAAATACATAAGCGTTATTGTATCGCGCTCTGGCACCATTTCTGGTTCAGGGAAAAGCTTCAGATCTATGCCGTTTGGAATGTAGATCATTTTGCTTGAATCTATACCAAGTGGGGTAAGGTATAAATCGGATCGCTGTTGCACGACTATAATGCGTTTGGCGCGCTTGAAGATCCAACGCTCGATTGCAAACATAATTAGTGCGAGAGGATGTTTTTTTGACATTTTCCCAAGTTCAATAAGGCTTATGGGCCAAAAGTCGCGCACCTCGCATATGAATGGTACTTTGTAGCGTGCTGCAACCCGTTCTGCACCAAGCGCAGCAAAAGGATCTGGGGTCGAGCCAATTATTATATCAGGTGCAGGAATTGCTTTTTTTAGATTACTGCTGAAAAGTTTTGCGCCGAACTGAACCATATTAAGCAGACGCTTGATTCCATTTCCCTCGTATTCATTGGATTTAAGCCAGACAAAGGGAACTTCGTCTTGCAATTCTATTTTTATGGATTCGTTTTTGTTCAAGCGTTGTGCATTCTGATTATGCACGGTGCTTGCAGCGATAATATATGGAGAAAACCCTGATTGAAGTAGTTGTTTTGCTAGCGAGAAATGCCTTGTACCTCCAGCGCCATTGGGTTCTTGAGCATAGTGATTTATAATCCATACAACAGGTGAATGTGGCGAACTCATGCGACCTCTTCAAAGCATAATAGTGGGTAGCAGTTTTTAGGCTGTGAAGTCTACTTCAAAGCGCTTCGCCCAACGGTTAAGGATAAAGATTTGAAAAAGCATACGCCCATTTTTAATTTTCTGTGTTTTAGCTGCGTGTTTGAGTGTAGCAAGTAATATGTCTTTTTTAATGATTGTGCCTAGGTAGTAGTCGTTGCTCTCTATTTCTGTTATAAATTGTGTTAGAATCTTTTCATGTAGCCAACGTTGTTCGGGCGCCCCGAATCCCATTTTGTCTCTGCGGTTTAGTATCATTTGTGGGATTGTTTTTTTGAGTGCATCTCGCATAATTCTCTTGGTTTTTCCTTTGTAAAGCTTCATTTTATCGGGCAAAGAGATGCAGAATTCTACTAATCTGTGATCTAGAAAAGGAACGCGGCTTTCAATGGAAAATGCCATTGAATTTCTGTCTTCAAACCGCAAAAGTGCTGGAACGCTGAAGCGCGTCATGTCTTGAATTTGTCTTTCGGTAATAGATTCAGCGCTCATAAAGCCTGGACTTTTTAATGGCAAGGAGTTTTGCAGGGTGTCTGTGCTAAGTTTATTTAGCAGTGTTATGTCGCTGCGCATAAAACGGGGGAGGTAGCGCAGTGCCAGTGGCCATTTAAAGAGCGTTCTATCGCCAAATATTAACAGATAATACATCTCTTTCATGGCGTTTATGTAGTGGCGTGATGTAATGAGTCGCTTAATCAATTGGATGTAGAATTTTTTATAGCCGCACAAGATTTCATCGGCACCTTGCCCATCGAGTAGGACGGGTATGTTTGCTTTTCGTGCTTCACGCATTACACACCACTGTGCATACATGCTGGCTGAGGTAAAGGGTTCTTCCTGATGCCAGATTAGAGCATCCAGATCATCAAGGAAGTTTTGTGCTTTTGGTGTAACCCAATGCGCTTTTGCGGATACCTTAGTATTTACCTCGTTACCCCATGGAGATCCATCAATATCACGGTCTTTGAATATGGCGGTGAATGTATAAAATGGGGATGTTTGATTTTTAGAAATATGAGCTGCGCTACATACAATAGCAGATGAATCGAGGCCACCTGATAAGCAAGAACCTACAGGTACATCGCTTCGCATATGCTGCGTCATGGAAGAGTGAAATAATTCTTCAAGCTTTATACATGCGTTTGTGTAATCGAGAATGCTGCGTTCAGTTGGATAATCCCAATAGCGTGTAGGATTGATATTAAGATTAGTGTCACTAAGTGAGATTCTAGCATAGTGGGCTGGAGGAAACGCATTTATTCCAGTAAAAAAGGTTCCATTTGTTTGGTTTACAAGCTGTTCTGTCAAATAACTTTTAATTGCCTGTATGTTTGCTTTTTTAACTGCGCCTTCGAGTGTAAGAAGGGCTTTTATTTCGGATGCAAACGCTATTTTATTATTTAGGTATGTATAGTGCAGCGGTTTAATGCCAAAGCGATCTCGGCTTAAAATGAGAATGTTCTCTTCGCGATCGAATATTGCTAGTGCCCACATCCCATTGAATCGTGAAAAACATTGGGTTCCCCATTGTTCATAGGCACGTAAGATAACTTCGGTATCGGTTTCTGTTTCAAATCTACAGCCTTGTTGCGTTAACTCTGTTCGCAGTTCTTTGTAATTATAAATTTCGCCATTGTAGCTTATCCAGCAATCTGACTTTGTGCTATGCATGGGCTGAATA
>JAIXZB010000138.1 GCA_027489915.1 Rickettsiales bacterium
CAGTAACGGCTATTTCCTAAATAATAGTTAAAATGTGCAGGTTTGTGTGTGACAATTATATGAAGAGTGTACATCAGGTGATGCCACCTTGGTCTACATCTGCTTTGGACTATATAATATACTGAAAAATAATAATAAAAAATTATTTTATATAAGGTCTGTTTTTGTCATTAAACTGTCACATAACTATGCATTCCACGCAGATGTCGCATTCTTAATGTTAATTATTAAGTGAACTTATGGGGGACGAAATTATTACTTTTGTTAACCTATGGCCATGTGCGACCTATGTTAAGCCGCCACTTCCGTGCCACCCACCGTCATCGCGGAAATCAGCAAGCTAGGTTGGCCAACACCCACAGGCACGCTCTGGCCTGCTTTGCCGCAGGTGCCGATGCCGGGGTCGAGTTCTAAATCATTACCAATGCCAGTGATGCGGCTCATGGTCTCGGGGCCGCTACCAATCAGCGTTGCACCTTTGATAGGATACGTGATTTTGCCGTCTTCAATCATATAGGCTTCGGTCGCCGAAAACACGAACTTGCCACTCACAATATCCACCTGCCCACCGCCGAACTGCGCGGCATACACACCACGCTTCACACGGGAAATCAGCTCATCACGCGTCGTGTCGCCGCCTAACATGTAGGTATTCGTCATGCGCGGCATCGGCAAATGCGCGTAACTTTCACGCCTGCCATTGCCCGTTGCAGCCACGCCCATCAGCCGCGCATTCAGGCGGTCTTGCATGTAGCCTTTCAGTATTCCGTCTTCAATCAGCACGGTGTGGCGCGTCGGGGTGCCTTCATCGTCAATGGTGAGCGATCCGCGTTTGTTCTCCATCGTGCCATCGTCAATCACCGTCACGCCCTTTGAAGCCACCTGCTCGCCAATGCGGCCCGAAAAGGTGCTGGTGCCTTTGCGGTTAAAATCGCCTTCTAACCCATGTCCCACCGCTTCATGCAGCAACACGCCGCACCAGCCGCCGCCAAGTACCACTGGCAACTCACCCGCTGGTGCGGGGCGTGCCTCTAAGTTGGTGAGGGCCTGCTTCAAGGCCGCATCTGCCATCGTTTTCCAGCGATGCTCGGTCAAATATTCATCATACATCACCCGCGCGCCTGCACCGTTGCTGCCAGTTTCCATGCGGCCCGCGCGTTCTACCACCACGCTGATATTCAGGCGCACCAGTGGGCGCACATCCAATGCTTCACGCCCATCGGCTTTCACAATCGTCACCGCCTGCCAGCTACCGGCCAAGCTCGCGCTCACCTGTTTCACCAGCGGGTTGGCAGCGCGCACGTAAGCATCTATCGCTTGCAGCACGGCAAGTTTCTCAGCGAAAGGTTTGGCACTGACTGGATTAGCATCACTATAAAGTGCGTGGTTAGCACCAAACGAAGGCTCGAGTGCTGCAACCACCGCTTCCTGCCCAAAATCCACTGCACGCACGGTGGCAGCAGCGCGGGTCAGCGCTGCGTCCGAAAGTTCGCTGGCATGGGCATAACTTGCCGCTTCACCCTTCACCGCGCGCAGGCCAAAGCCTTGGTGGGTGTGGGTTCCTGCCTGCTTTAGTTTTCCATCATCAAACAGCAGCGATTCGCTGTGGGTGGCTTCTAAAAACAGCTCGCCATCATCCATCCCATGCAGCGCATTTTCTAGTGTGCGCTGGGTTTTGGCACGGTCTAAAAGATCCGCCGAAAAGAAGGGTGATGGTGTGCTGGTCATGGGTTTTCTCGTGGCATTAGGGGAACTATAAATCCGTTCTAACGTTACATCTACTCAATAGAAACAAAAAACCATTGATAATGCGCAATGCTTATTATAGCAGGTGGAGCAGTGTTTTAAACTTAAGCATAGATGTATCTCATGACACGCAGCACTTCGTTTTCTTTACTTGTGATTTCACTCGTTGCACTGTTTTTTACAGTGGCAGCTCCTTCCTCGTTGTTGGCATACGAACTCAAGCCCGATTGGAAAAAAGCAGAAGATGCTAAAGCTGCAGCGTCAAAAAAAGATGCGTCAGATACAGCACAAGCAGTTGCTGATGTTGACCCAAGCAACGACACCGCAGCTTTCACCATGCCTAAACTCGAAACCATTGGTTATGCAAAACCGTGGCAGCTAGGGTTTCAGGAAGCAAGCTCACCCGTCAAACGCGCCATTGATGGCCTGCATACATGGATTACCATTGGAATGGTTATCATCGTCGTTTTTGTTACTATACTGCTTGCGTATGTCTGCATTCGCTTCAGTGCCAAGCGTAATCCAGTGGCAAGCAAAGTCAGTCACAACACCACCATCGAAATCATCTGGACGGTTATTCCGATTCTGATTCTTATTGCCATCGCGATTCCCACATTGCGCGTACATTACGGCCTCACCTTCAACTTTGAGAATTCAGACATGACCATCAAAGTCACAGGTCACCAGTGGTATTGGTCGTATGAATACCCCGATGATGGCATCGCGTTTGATAGCAACATGAAGAAAAAAGAAGAACTGGTTGATGATGAGCCATATCTTCTTGCGGTAGATAATCCTGTGGTGGTGCCAGTAGGCAAAAAAATTAACATCGAAATGACAGGCGCCGATGTGATTCACAGCTGGGCGATTCCTGCGCTTGGCGTGAAACGCGATACGGTGCCAGGGCGTCTGAATCAGACCCATTTCACGGCAGAAAAAGAAGGTATCTATTACGGCCAATGCTCCGAGCTGTGCGGTAAACTGCATGGGTTCATGCCTATCGCCATTTACGCCGTATCGCCCGAAGTCTACGAGGCCTGGAAGGCAGATGCTAAAGTGAAATTTGCAGCAGCGCGCTTGGGAACAAGCGATGTTGCGACACGTTAATACGATATAAGTAAAAGAACACAGATTAGGTAGTCACATTATGGCACACGCAGATACACATTCCGATGCACACGATCACGCACCACGCGGCATTACACGTTGGCTCTATTCGACCAACCATAAAGACATCGGCACGATGTACATCATCTACGCCATCTTTGCGGGGCTTGCTGGCACGTTCTTCTCGCTCGGTCTACGCGCCGAGCTTATGGAGCCAGGTAACCAGATTTTCGGTGGCAACTATCAGCTTTATAACGTGTTTATTACCGCACACGCATTCCTCATGGTGTTCTTCCTCATCATGCCCGCGCTGATTGGTGGGTTTGGAAACTTCTTTGTACCGCTGATGATTGGCGCGCCAGATATGGCGTTTCCGCGTATGAATAACATTTCATTTTGGCTGCTTGTACCTTCCATTTTGCTGCTGCTCGGTTCTGCCTTTGTTGGGGTTGGCGAAGCCAAAGGTGTCGGCGCGGGGTGGACGATGTATCCGCCACTTTCTACCACCGACGGTCTGCATCGCGGCATGGCGGTAGACCTTGCTATTTTCTCGCTGCACCTTGCTGGTATTTCCTCCATTCTCGGCGCTATCAACTTTATCGTGACCATTTTCAACATGCGTGCACCAGGCATGACCTTGTTCAAAATGCCACTGTTTGTATGGTCGATTCTTATCACTGCGTTCCTGCTGCTTCTGTCACTGCCAGTGCTTGGTGGCGCTATCACCATGCTGCTTACCGACCGCAACTTAGGAACCACATTCTTTGCGCCATCAGGCGGCGGAGATCCTGTGCTGTATCAGCACTTATTCTGGTTCTTCGGCCATCCTGAAGTGTATGTACTTATTCTTCCTGCGTTCGGTATCGTTTCCGAAGTGGTTTCGACCTTCTCGAAGAAAAAAGTATTCGGCTATCTCGGCATGGTCGGCGCTATGAGCTGCATCGGCGTACTTGGGTTCATTGTGTGGGCGCACCATATGTTCACGGTAGGCTTAACGGCGAATACTCAGGCCTATTACATGATTGCTACCATGGTGATTGCAGTGCCAACCGGCATTAAAATCTTCTCTTGGATTGCCACCATGTGGGGCGGCTCGCTTTCCTTCCCAACACCCATGATATTTGCCATTGGCTTCATTTTCCTCTTCACGGTAGGTGGGGTAACAGGCGTTATTCTTGCCAATCCCGATATCGATATCCCAATGCACGACACCTATTATGTCGTTGCGCATTTCCATTATGCGATGTCACTTGGCGCGTTATTTGGTGTGTTTACAGGCTTCTACTACTGGATTGGTAAAATGTCTGGCTACCAGTACCGCGAATGGATGGGCAAAGTGCATTTCTGGTTATTCTTCATAGGCACCAACCTCACCTTCTTCCCGCAGCATTTCCTCGGTCTTGCTGGTATGCCGCGTCGTATTCCTGATTATCCCGATGTGTATGCTGGCTGGAATTACTGGTCTACCATTGGCTCCTACATCTCAGGCGTTGCTACCTTGTGGTTCTTGGCCATTGTCGCCGATATGTTTATTACCAAGCGCAAAGCAGGCAATAACCAGTGGGGCGAAGGTGCCACCACGCTGGAATGGACACTCACCTCACCTCCTGCGTTCCACACATTTGAAACCCAGCCCGTGATTGGCGACGAGGCTAAACACTAGTTGCATGACCCAAGTCGCCTCCATTGCGCTTACGCCTACGGCAAGCATCCGTGATTATATCACCTTGCTCAAACCCGGTGTCATGTCGTTGGTGGTGTTCTCAGGTGCGGTAGGGTTGTATATGGCGCCAAGCGCTATGCATCCATTTCTTGCGCTTATTTCCATTGCCGCCATTGCGCTTGGATCGGGTGCAGGTGCTGCCATTAATATGTGGTATGACCGCGATATCGACGCCATCATGAAGCGCACGCAAAACCGCCCAATCCCCGCAGGCCGTATCGCTGCTGATGATGCATTGGCGATGGGCATCATGCTCTCGCTTTTGTCAGTAGGGCTTCTTGGCATGGCGGCGAACTGGTTTGCGGCATCGATGCTTGCATTCGCCATTTTCTTTTATGCGGTGATTTATACCATGCTGCTTAAGCGCCATACCGCACAAAATATTGTGATTGGCGGTGCTGCGGGTGCTTTCCCGCCTGTCATCGGCTGGGCTGCCGTCACGGGCGATACCACGCTTTTGCCATGGATTATGTTTGCGATTATTTTCCTCTGGACGCCCCCGCATTTCTGGGCGCTAGCGCTTTACCGTCATGATGATTATGCAAAAGCGCGCGTGCCAATGCTGCCTGTCACCGCAGGTGCAGCATCCACCAAGCGTCACATTGTAGGCTATACACTATTTCTTATTCTCTCTTCACTCGCGCCGCTATGGGCAGGTGTCGGAATGTTCTATGGCATTGCAGCAGCACTCTTAGGCGCACGGTTTCTTTATGGTGCAGTGGTTGTTGCGCGCTCGGATGTGCCCAAAGATGCGATGCGCTTATTCGGTTATTCTATTTTATATCTTTTTGCATTGTTTAGCGCCTTCATTCTCGATAAGGTCGCATTCGGTTATCTTGCTTAGTACTATACTAGTAAGAAGCACCGTGTAACTCTTCGTACCATTTTCAAGGAGGTCTTTATGACTGATCAAGTAACTACTCCTGCTGCTGCACCTGTAGCTGCTGCACCTGCTGCAGCCGCTCCTGTGGCAGCTCCTGCTGCTGATGCTGCGGCTACCGCTGCACCTGCACCAGCTGCCGATGCAGCAACCGCAGCCGCCGCTACCGCAACGGATGCTGCAACCACTGCAACGGATGCTGCAGCAGCAGCGCAAAGCTCAGCAACAGATGCAGCCGCGTCTGCGACCGATGCAGCAACTGCCGTGCAATCAGGCGATACCGCTGCTGCAAAAGAAGCAGCAACCGATGCAATGAACAGCGCAAGCGAAGCAACCACCGCCGCTACCCAAGCAGCAACCGATGCAGGCGTGCCTGCTGAAGTGGCTGGCTTACCAACAGGCGTTATCGCGGGTGTGATTGCTGTGATTGCGATTGTTATCATCGCTATCATTGCGAAAAAGAAAAAAGCGTAAGCTTTTTATCCGCAAAAACGAAGGGGCGCTTCGTGCGCCCCTTCTTTATAACTGAAGCTAAGGAATACCATGCCCATAGGCCCAGCGCATAAAGCTAAATATGCCAAAAACTGGCTGCTCCTTGCTATTCTTCTGGTATTGCTCGCCGCACTCTACGGCGTTGCGTTTCTGCGCGTACAAAACTCCTTCACTGCATCTGCCGAAGCCATGAAGCGCTAGTGCACGCTTGATTTCTTTTGCCTGCTCTCTATATGCACAGGCATGACTGATTCTTCCATCTTCACCCATCGCATCCGTCGTCACGCGGCAAGCCTCATCATGGTGGTGGTAGGGATGCTCATGCTCTCGTATGCCTCCGTGCCACTCTACCGCATGTTCTGCCAAATCACAGGCTTTGGCGGCACTCCC
>JAIXZB010000150.1 GCA_027489915.1 Rickettsiales bacterium
CGGGCATTGGCGGCAATCCTAATAGTGGAGGTGCAACCCCTTTTGCTGCCGCTTCTTCAGCCAATGTTGGTGGCTTAAGGGGAAGATTCTCTTCAAACGAGGCAGACTCTGTGCTTGGCAAATCAGGTACGCTTAGTGTTGGAGGGGGTGTATTTTCTGCCGCTTTTGTGAGCGCAGGCAAGGCTTCAACTGGTGGGGTCTCTGCTGCAACCACAGGCACTGCATCTGTTGGCGGAGCGCTTTGCTTCGTTGGCAGGACTGGCAATAAATCGTCAATAGAATCTGCTGAAGCGCGTGAACCTATGGTTTTAGGTTTTTTCTCTTCTAAGGTAACATTATTTGCAGGGGTTGCAGGAACGGCGGCGCTTGATTCTGGCAAGGGAGGCGCATCTGCAGTGGGCAGTGCGGGCACTTCAAGTGTGGCTCCAATATCGGGTAATGCAGGCAGCGATAAGTCGGGAGTCTGTGCATGCGCAGGCATCCACAAACTCCCGTAAAGAAAACAAATTACGACTGCTTTTTGTATTTTCATTTCAGTAGGATGCCATCCATTTCTCATCCTTTAATGCAGAATAACCCATCATACGCAGCATTACATGAGAATACTTTATCAATCACCTGTAATTACCACTTTTATTTAACTATACTTGCGAAAATATCACAAATGCATCGCCAGCAAAATCCACTGCATAGCAGATGCATTTATGTGCACTTATTATAAAGCGTATCTGAAAATGATTACGATTTTGTTACTGCAAACGCAGCAATTATTCGCCGCGCAACTCACGGCTAATGCGTTCCACTTCGCGCTGCACTTTGCGGTCAACGAGTGCGGGGAGATTTGCATCCAGCCATTCTTTAAGCATAGGTTTGAGCGCCTCTACCACAAGGTCTTCCACCGTTTGCCCTGAACGGAAATGTGGCGCATGATTGTGCGATGGAGCAGAAGCTGCGCCTGTTCCAATAGATGAAAGGCCACGCAATGCTGCGGCAGATGCATTCAGCGCCTGATCGGAAAGCAGCGAATCTTCAATTATGGAGGGCAGATCATCCGCCATCGGGAAATCAGATTGCTGCACGGGCATAGGCTCGAGCGCAGGGGTGGGTTCAATCACAGGTGCAGCAGCCACTTCTGCTTCGGGTGTGAATAATGCATCGAAAGGATCTGCCGCTTTGGCTTGCGGTTCAATCATATCGGTAAGCTCAAGAATATCCGATCCAAACGGCGCAGGCTGCGATTGCACAGGCGCGGCAGGAGCAATAGGCGCGGGCTCACCCTCTTCAGCAATGATACGCTTAATCGATTGGAGGATTTCCTCCATCGACTGGTCTTGCTCCCCTGCTTTGGCTTCAGCCATCGAATTCCTCACATTAGCGTGTATTACAACTAGATAACCGCGCTAACACCTGATTGGCAAGCGGAATTGGTATTTGTTCCCCCACACACATACAATGAATGGTTGCACCCACTCAAACGGCGCACCGATGCAACAGGCTCACCCTGCATACGCGTTAAAAGCCTATTACCTGCCATTTAACATCGTCATAATTTTCTCTGGGATCGTAGGAATTCGTGCCCAATTGCAAGTTCTCAGGCGTTAACTGGCCGAGCGAATTGACGAGGTTATACACAGCAACAATTCTATCACGTTGCGCGCGCACAAGGTTTGTACGGGCATTAAAAAGCTCCTGCTCGGCATCCAATACATCGAGTACGGTGCGCGCACCATATTCCTGTTCCTGCTTCACTCCATCCAACGCGGTTTCAGCCGCCTTAATCTGATCTTCACGCGCAGAAATGGTAGCAATGCTGGTTTCCAACTGCTCCCATGCGCGGGTGGTTTCTTCTTCAACCGTCACGAGATTATTGGTAAGTTCTTCGCTGCGTTGGCGCACACGTGCTTTGGCCTCGCGCACGCGTGAATACTCTGCACCGCCCTGATAAAGCGGAATACTAACATTCAGCAATACCGCATCCTGATTGAATGGGATGTTTCCTGTTGTGCCAGAACTGCGTGAGCGGTTTGCAGTCCCGACCAATGCAAGTTGTGGAAGTAACGTACCCTTATTGGCACTCACGTCATAACGCGCGGATTTCTCTGCATGCACTGCAGCAAGCAGGCCAGGATTTACATTCTTTGCAATCGTCAGCGCTTCATCAAGCGACGCAGGAATCGGCGGATAGGATTGCGGCACGTCAAGCGCACCATCTGGTTTGTAACCTACGATGCGTTGAAACGTCGCAACAGTTGAAATCACTTGCCCTTCTGCCGAAATCACTGCCGATTTAGCATTCGATAAGCGTGCTTCCGATTGCGATACGTCAGTGCGCGTAACATCACCGAGCGAAAAACGCTCCTGCGTTGCCGTAAGCTGACGTGCCAATACATCTTGGTTGTTGCGCGATAATTCCAAAATCGCCTGCGCCTGAATCACATCCATATAGGCCGTGACAGCATCGAGCAGCGTATTCTGCTCAATCGCGCTGAGTTGCATGCGCCCCGCCTTCACCCGTTGACGCGCGCTATTCAGATTTGCAACTGTGGTGCCGCCTTTGAAGAGGGGCTGCTCAATACGCAGATTTTTCGTATTAGCAGTACTGTAATTCTGTCCCGTGTTATTGAAATCAGAACGCTGGCGACCATAATCGAATGTGCCGTTTGCGCTTGGCAAAAAGCCTGCATTCGCTTGCGAAACAAGCTCATCCACCGCCTTAAGCGATTC
>JAIXZB010000214.1 GCA_027489915.1 Rickettsiales bacterium
ATGCACTCGCGGCCTGGTTGAGAGGGAAAGCCACTTATATGTGGTGATAGAAATGTATTTTTTAAGGATATGCCATGAGACATGTATTGCTTGCTACCACTGGCCTTGTTGCCGCAACTGCCATCGCAGTTTCTGCGCAGGCGGCTACACCGAAAGTGACGCTCGGTGGGTTTTCTGATTTCCAGGCGGGATTTGTGAGCGAAGATAACGACGGAGCGCGTCGTGGCCATGGGTTTCGCAACGATAATGAAATCAGTGTGAATGTGGATGCACATACCGATGGCGGGCTGAATTACGGCGCAGTGATAGAGCTTGAAGCAGATATCACCAATGACGCGGATAATCAGGGCACCAATGCTGCACGCACTTTTACCTACTTAGAAAGCGGCTGGGGCCGTGCTGAGCTCGGTGGCACGGCGGATGCAGCCGCTACGATGCGTGTGGATGCTTCTAGCATTGCTGTGGCAACCGGTGGTATCGCAGGTGCGTTCGATTATTTCCTCGCAGGTGGCAACCCAACCGTTACGACGTTTATTATGAATCCAAAATTGATTCAGGAATATGGGGTGGGAACAGCTGCGGATGAAGGCACGTATAATGCTACCAAGATTGCGTATTACACGCCGCGTTGGAATGGCCTGCAGGCAGGTGTAAGTTACACACCTGATTTAGAAAATCGTGGTCAATTCATGGATCGTAATGACCAGACAGCAGGTAATATTGGTGATGTATGGGATTTAGCGCTGCATTATGAAAACACCTATGAAAATGGTCTGAGCACTGCGGCATCGCTGACCTATGAAATGGGCAATGCCGATACTGCTGCACGTGAAGATGTACGCGCATGGAACATTGGTACGCAGTTAGGCTATGAGGGCTTTAGTGTGGCGGGTTCTTACGGTGATTGGGGTGATTCAAACCGCGTGGCGAACGCAGGCAATGATGATGCCCATTACTGGACCCTTGGTGGTGCGTATACCACAGGCGCTATAGGGGTATCGGCTACCTATCTTGATTCGGTAGTAGAGCAAGGCGCAGGTGTTGCGGATAATGATTTCAGCAATATTGTACTGGGTGCGGATTATAAACTGGCACCAGGCCTTACCACTTACGCAGAGGTGAGCTTCTTCGAGTTCGATTCTGCAACGGTTGCCGATAGGAATGACGGAAACATATTCATTCTCGGAACGCAGATTGCGTTTTAATCCAGTTGTCTAAAAGAATAGGGCGGTGTGGAAACATGCCGCCCTTTTTTATTGCCGCAATATTGGCGAATGCTCACTTGCCATAAGCACGCTTGTATGGTGAAAAAGAGGCCATGTATAACCCTATCCTGATATAAGGGAATGATTCTATGCGCCTGTGCCGCTTACCCGTTTTATGTGCTGTGTTTTTATTGGCTTTGAGTGCGTGCGATAGCCTCATGCCACCTCCTGCCGAGGAGGGCAGCAATAACTTCCCTAAAACCGAAAAAGACCGCCGCAAAGAGCGACTCGGAAAGCTTACGGGCGATGAGGGTTTGGTGATTGGTGGACCAAAAGAAGATGGTGATTCCGCAGGCAATAATCCGCTTGGAGTGAATAGTTTCTTGTGGCGTGCTACGCTTGATACCCTGGCATTCATGCCGCTTGCATCGGCGGATCCATTTGGTGGGGTGATTCTCACTGATTGGTATGAAGATCCGAAAGCAGCGGGGGAGCGTTTCAAAATCAACGCACTGATTTTAGACCGTCAGCTGCGCGCCGATTCCATCAAGCTTTCGGTGTTCAAGCAGAAAAAAGACATGAAGGGCATGTGGGTGGATACGGCAGTGGAGCCAAGTGTTGCGCGCAAAATGGAAGATGCCGTGCTAACGCGCGCGCGTGAATTACGTGTTGCGCAGCTAGGTTACTAATTTCTGAATTCCCGCGTAGGCGGGAATCCAGAGCATGCATATTACCCCCACTAGATTCCCGCCTGCGCGGGAATGACGGATGAAGAGAATGACAACGATACCACAACGCTACAACGCAAAAATCGCTGAAGAAAAATGGCAGAAACGCTGGGAGGATGCAGGCGTGTTTGTCACGCCTGAGAAGAGCGAGAAGCCCGATTATTATGTGCTCGAGATGTTCCCTTATCCTTCGGGCAATATCCATATGGGCCATGTGCGTAATTACACGCTGGGCGATGTGGTAGCGCGCACCAAGCGGGCCCAGGGTTACAGCGTGCTGCACCCCATGGGCTGGGATGCGTTTGGCTTGCCTGCCGAGAACGCGGCGATTGAGCGTAAGGTGCATCCTGCCACGTGGACACATAGCAACATTGCTACCATGCGTGAGCAGCTCAAATCCATCGGGCTTTCGTATGATTGGGCGCGCGAATTTGCGACCTGTGATGCGAGCTACTATCAGCATGAACAGCGCTTTTTTCTGAAGCTGCTTGAAGCGGGGCTTGCCTACCGTAAAGAATCGTTTGTGAACTGGGATCCGATTGATAACACCGTGCTTGCCAACGAGCAGGTGGTGGATGGGCGCGGTTGGCGTTCGGGCGCGGTGGTGGAGCGCAAAAAACTCTCGCAATGGTTTTTGAAAATCACGGCGTTTGGCGATGAGTTGCTCAAGGGCTTGGAAGGGCTTTCGGGCTGGCCCGATAAAGTGCGCACCATGCAGGAGAAATGGATTGGGCGCTCCGAGGGGGCATTACTGGGGTTCAGCATTAAGGATGCCGCATTCAGTGAGCCGTTGCAGGTATATACTACGCGGCCTGATACATTGTTTGGGATGTCGTTTATTGCGATTGCGCCGAACCATCCGATTGCGGAGACATTGGCGAAAAAAGACGCTGCGTTGCAGGCGTTTATTGGCGAATGCCAGAAGCTCGGTACATCTGAAGAAGCTATCGAGAAGGCCGAGAAACTGGGCTATGATACGGGGCTTAAAGTGGCGCATCCTTTCACGGGTGATCTGAAGCCTGTGTATGTGGCTAATTTCGTGTTGATGGATTATGGCACGGGTGCGGTGTTTGGGTGCCCCGCGCATGATCAGCGTGATTTGGATTTTGCGCGTAAATATGGCTTAAGCGTCATTCCTGTGGTGTTCCCTGAGAACACCGAAGGGTTTGCGATTACCGATACGGCCTACACCGGAGAAGGCAGGCTTGCGCAATCGAATTTTCTTGATGGGCTTAGCATTGTGGATGCGAAAGCGCGGATGCTTGATGAGATTGAAGCGCGCGGTATTGGCGCGCGTCAGGTGCAGTTTCGCCTGCGTGATTGGGGTGTGTCGCGTCAGCGTTATTGGGGCTGCCCGATTCCGATTATCCATTGTGAAAGTTGCGGTGCGGTGCCTGTCCCTGAAGCGCAACTGCCCGTGGTGCTGCCTGAGGATGTGAGCTTTGAGGGCGCGGGTAATCCGCTGGATAAACACCTCAACTGGAAGCATGTGGAGTGTCCGAAATGCAGCAAGTCTGCGTTGCGTGAAACGGATACGTTTGATACGTTTTTTGAATCCTCGTGGTATTTCGCACGGTTTGCTGACAATACCAGCGCAGAAGGCGTTAACAAAGAAGCTGCGAAACGATGGCTACCCGTGGATCAGTATATTGGTGGTGTTGAGCATGCGGTGTTGCATTTGCTCTATTCGCGCTTTTTCATGCGTGCGCTTACCCATTGCGGGATACTCGATTGCGTGGAGCCCTTCAAGGGGCTCATGACGCAGGGTATGGTGTGCCATGCAACCTTCAAGGATGCAGCAGGTAACTGGCTGTATCCGCAAGATGTGGGCAAGGATGCAAGCGGTGCATGGGTGACGTTAGAGGGTGCACAGCCCGTGGTGCAAGGCCGCAGCGAGAAGATGAGCAAGTCGAAACGTAACACGGTAGATCCCCGCCATATTATCGAGGCATACGGCGCCGATACGGCGCGTTTGTTCATGATGAGTGATTCGCCACCCGAGCGTGATTTGGAATGGACGGAAGCGGGTGTGGATGGTGCATGGCGTTATGTGCAGCGTTTGTATCGCTTGGCGGTGGCGTTACAGAATTCTATTCCTCCCGTCGATACGCGTAACCACACGGAGCTACCCTCCCATTTGCTTGAATTGCGCAAAAAGACGCATAAAACCATTGCTGGGGTTACGGCGGATATTGAACAGTTTCATTTTAATAAGGCCGTGGCGCGGTTACGTGAGCTTACGAACGCGCTTGAAGAGTGGATACTGGTGATGAAAATCCCTGGGCAAGAAGAGCCTGTTATTTCCAACAGTATTGAGCATTATGATAGTGGCGAAGTGGTGGGCGAAGCTTTCTATGCGGCGTTGCATTTATTCCAGCCTATCATCCCGCATATCTGCGAGGAGCTGTGGGCGATGCTGGGTAACACCGATTTGCTGTGCCAACGCCCATGGCCTGTAGCAGATGCGCAGTATCTGGTCGATGATACAGCCACCGTTGCGGTGCAGGTGAATGGCAAATTGCGGGCAACACTTTCATTGCCACGTGATTGTGCGAATGCAGATGCAGAGGCTGCGGCCCTAGCGGATGCAGGGGTGCAAAAAGCAATCGAAGGTAAGGGCGTGAAGAAAATAATTGTGGTGCCTAACCGTATTATCAATATCGTGGTGGGATGATGATGCAGCGCGAGTCAGCACATAACGTAAACAGGTGGATTGAAGTATCTGCTGCGATGGTGTGCGTTTTGTTGTTTGTATCTGCATGCGGGTTTCGGCCTGTGTATGGCGAAGCCTATCAGGCCGAGCGTGGTGCGGTTTCGGCGCGTCTTGCTGAGGTTGCCGTGAGTACGGGAACAACACGTAGTGAACAGCTTTTGAAGGCAGAAGTTGAAGACCGCTTGAACCCAGATAATGTGGCAGCAGAGAAACGCTTTATGCTCGTTGTATCGGTGGGTGAAGTGAATATCCCGCTGTTTGTGGCGCCAGATGGCACGTATGGCCGTGGGAATTTGCAATATACGCTGACCTATAGCTTACGTAACAGCACCGATGGGTCGGTGGTGGATACGGGTAGTTTAACGCGAGTATCGAGCTATGCAGCGTCGGAAACCAATGCGATTTATGCGAGTTATGTGGCACAGGAAGACGCGCGCAAGCGAGGTGTTATTGAATTGTCGAAAGACATCGTTACGCGGGTTGCGAATATACTGGATAAGGACCCTGCTGCGGGTGCGCCATGAAGCCTGCAACACGTGATATTGTATCGTATGTGAATGCGCCGCTTAAGGCGCAAGGCATGCTTCTATACGGTCCTGATTTGGGCTTGATTCGCCAGCGCGTGCAGCAGGTGATTGCAACAGTTCTGAAAAACCCCGATGATCCGTTTGGGCGCATTGAGCTCTCGGCAGAACAGGTGGAAGCAGACCCTGCGCGGCTGTATGATGAACTTTCTGCATTCAGCTTCACTGGAGAGCCACGGTTATTGATTCTGCGTGATGCGAGCGATAGTTTAACCAAGCATATCGAGCCTGCGCTTGAGGCGCTCACCCCTACCACCTATTTTTTGATGTTTGCAGGGGATCTGGCAGGTAAATCGAGCCTGCGTGCGTTGATTGAAAAACACCCCAGCGTGGTTGCGATTCCCTGTTACCGTGATGAAGGTGCGGGGCTGGATACGCTCATTCGTGATACGTTTGTGGGATATGGACTCCGCGCTCAGCCCGAGGTGGTGCGGTATCTGGCATCGGCGCTTGGTGGCGACCGCATGATTGTGCTGAATGAAATCGAGAAGATATCGCTGTATCTGGGTGATGAGGAAGAAACTATTATGCTCGAGACTGTGATGCAGCTGGTGGGCGATAATGCTGATCGTAGTCAGGATGATATTAATCATGCGGTGGCGAGTGGTAATGTGGAGCTGCTGTGCCGTGTGCTGGACAGGATGTTATTAGAAGGTGTCAACGGCGTGGCGATGGTGCGCGGGTTGCAGTATTATTTCCAGAAGCTGCAGGATATTCATGTGAAGCGCGAGCAGACTGGGGCATCGATTGATGCGGTGATTGATGGGTTGAGGCCACCTGTGTTTTTCAAAATAAAACCGATTTTAAGCGCGCATGCCAGGCGTTGGAGTGCTGACCATGTTACCCGCGCACTTGAGCGTATTTTGAGCTTAGAAATCGAAATGAAGCGGTTCCATGACCAGCAGCCTGCGCGCCTTGGGCAGGCATTGATTGGGCTTGCACGCCTGCCTCGTTAGAAAAGCCTTGAATTTAAGCCTTTATTCATTTTTGCATGGTAGGCTGCGTGTATGAAATTAGTACGTGCATTTTTGAGGGATGAAAACGGCGCAACGATTGTAGAGTTTGCGGTGATTGCAGGCTTGTTATTTACCGTTATTTTCATGATTGCCGAATTTGCCCTTATCTGGCTTACCAGTGCGGTGCTTGAGAATGCGATGGTTACAGCGTCACGCTACGCGAAAACCAATTATAGCTATGCAGGAATAGACCCAC
>JAIXZB010000222.1 GCA_027489915.1 Rickettsiales bacterium
AATCATTGGAATCCATCACCCGTTCATCAACCTTCTGGTTATCGCGGAAGGTTCCCGCCTGGCGAAGCATTTGATCGATAAGGGTTGTTTTGCCGTGATCGACGTGCGCGATGATGGCGATGTTGCGTAGCGTTTGTGACATAATTTCGTTCTTTAAGCTAATTTGTTGCACCTGCGAAGCGGTGATGTAGCAGGTTTTCTGCCAGTTTCCAGCATTATTTCAATTTATTAACGTGCCCGAGGCGACGCGGCAGGCTTGCGGCTTGAATTCTCGACCTTTTCTGCGAAATTTATCACAGGAGCACTGCGCGTTGGGGCAGTTGCACTGGCACGTGCCTCACGGCGTGTGCCTGCATCCAGCATGGCACGGGCTGTATTTCCGATGCCTAAGCTGGAGCGAAGGGCAAGGGCGGCCTCTTCGCACTCATAAAGCTGATGGTAATCCACTTTGTGAAGCAGCGTTTGCGCGAGTTGCATTGCAAATGCATTACGCTGCCATTTATCAAGCGCTTGCAAGCCCTGCACGGTGTGATTCTGCTGGGTGAGGGAGTCTGTAACCCCGTTTATGAGCAGCGTGTAATCGGCAAGAGAGAGTTCGTCTTGATTACGCAGCTGCTCGCAGGTTTTAAGAAACGCGCCCACCGCATGCTCGCACTGAAGCTGCGAGTTCAGAAATAGTAATTTAAGGCGGCTGATTACGGGGTCAAAGCTTAGCGTAGAAGACTTCATTTTAGAGGACTTTCTTTTGATAATAATTCTCAATCGCAGATATATGACAGTCCGATGAAGATTGTCTAGTTAAGAATGATTATCATTGACGATTGGAGCGAACGCGCCTTATTTCGGCATAAATAATAAGGAAATGATTATGCAAAATGATATGCCAACACATCGCCTTGAGGCGTTTGCTCGCATTGTCGCAGTGCGCGCTAGCACAGCGCAGGATAAACACATGCTGTATAAAACAGTGGCACGTGAACAAGAAGCGTTAGCGGCTATTTTACGCACTCAAGATATAGCAACCGTTGCAGCACGCAGCCTGCAAGAGGCGCTTAATGCCAAGCTTCCCTCAACACACCACATAACAGAAGCAATGGCGCTACAATCGGTGGAGGGAATTTTTGCTAACCGTGCAAAAGATGCAAAAGCATTTGCTGGAATGATGGCGACAGATGCCATGCATACACTTATCGAAGGTATGGCGCGCAAGCCACGCGAAGCTTCCGCGGTGTTACCGCCTGCCAAACAGCAGGAATTGATTGATAGGTTGGTGCAAGCGCAAGATGTGCGAGGTGCAGAGCCGCCTGTGCATGTGCTCGCCTCGGCGGTGGGGCAACGGTTAATGCATGAAGCCTTAGCCGAGATGTTTGATGAAAAAGGTGCGCTAGCAAAAATGTTGGTTGGGCGCTTGCAAAAAGCATTGCCAGAGCAGACCGAGCATGCGTGTGCGTCACTGGCGCATGGCTGGCTTGCAGCGCGGCGCAATGCCGCTGTGGCTGTGGCAGAGAGTATGGCACAAGATAACCCCATACTGATGCGTGCGATGCAGGATTCAGATGCATTGCTAAAGCACAAACATGCAACGCCAGAGCCCGTGATACAAACAGCAGCCGAGATTGAAAAAAACAAAACCCCCCTGCAAAAAGGGCAGGATGTTGCCTATACTATTAATCACTCAATTATGTGCCTGAGTTCCGATTGGGTTGACCCGATTATTGGCAACTGGTTTCAGAATAAAGTAGGTAAGAATATCTCTCTTGGGGGACTTGCAGATTGGATTACGAAAGGAAAAGTATCCGCGTCTGAAGGTAGCCAAGAAAAGCAAGGCAATGCATTGGCATGGTGGATTGGTGAAGCCATAGGCGATGTGGGAGCCGTGCCAGTGACGATTTTGATGCAGCGCATGTTTCCGGGGTTTATGCAGGGTATTCAGCGTGGCCTTGAGCCACCCCTGAGTGGATTGTTTCGCAGGGCATCGCACAAGCAGGCGATGGCATGGGGTGTAGAAAATGGGTTGGATGCTACTGACCCCAGAGTGAAGCAAAAAGAAAATGAATTATATCAATATGAGGTGGATCATTTGCCGCAGGCATTTATGTGGACAGCCTCATCGATTGCGATGAATCTAGCTTCGCAGAAATTGTGGTTTAACAAAGAAGCTTCCTTGCCCGTGCTTCTTGTTGGTAAAGGGCTTGGTACTGCCATTACAGCTACCATGCTGGTTTCAGCACGGGGCTTCTTTCCTAAGCAGATGCACAGCGCAGATACGTGGGTGAGCAAACACATCATTTCACCCGTTGCACAAGGCATTGGGTCTGTATTTGGAATGGATAGCCGTACTCTTAAGACACCTATGCAGCAAGAGCTTGCCGACCAGTTAAAAACTGCAGGAAATAGCATGGGTAGAGGGTAGAAAATTCGTTAGTTATATTAATGAGCACCCTGGCGCTTAAATGGCATTTCCGCATTTTCACCATCTATATCAGAAGGCAATTCTTCTGCTGGTGTTGGATTAGAGATAGGCGGTGCAATAACATCGAGCCCTTGCACGGGCTTAGATGGATTACGTTTGCGGAAAGGTAACGTTGCGGGTGCTGCGGGAACAGAAGCTTGAGGCTTGGGCGCAATAGATTTTGGCACAACGGAAACGGGTTTAGTTTTATCCCATGGGCGTGGCAGGCGCTTGGGTGCTGGTGTTGCAGCAGGCGCAGGTGTGGAAGCGGGAACGACTACCGGAATCTTTTTGGGTTTAGGTGCGGGAGGTGCAGCGGGTTCTGGGGTTGCTGCGGCTTCCACATCGCCCCAGCCGCCTCCAAGTGCGCGGATGAGCGTGACAGTGGAAACAAACTGATCACCACGTGCTTGCACTTCGCCACGCGCAGCATTTATCAAGCTGCGCTCTGCATCAAGTAGGGAAAGATAGCCTGCATAGCCTGTATCGTATTGCAGCTTGGCGATGCGGTAGGCCCGCTTGCTGGCACCCAGTGCTTTGGATTGCGATAACCCACGCTCGCGCGCGGTGCGGACATTCACCAGCGCATCTTCGACTTCGCGGAAGGCGGTGAGGAGTGTCGCGCGGTAGTTGGCGACTTGCTCGCGGTAGTTAGATTTGGCAAGAAGTAAATTGGCAGTGTTGCGACCACCTGTGTAAATCGGCAGAGAAATGAAAGTACCCGATGCAGGCCCGAGTAGCCACGTGCGATTCGACCAATCGAACAGCGAGCCGAGCGATGCAGATTCATAGCCAAAGCTTGCGGTTAAATCGATGGCGGGAAAAAACGCCCCGCGCGCAACACCAATTTGCGCATTACGTGCCGAAAGTTCTGCTGCCGCAGAGGCGATATCGGGGCGGCGCTCAAGCAATGCAGAAGGCAGGCCTGCGGGAATGGAGGGCGGGCTTGAGAATAAATCACACGCATCGGTACTACCAGCACGCAGGGTGCATTCTGGCATCGCAAAATCGGCAGGAGCTTTGCCTGTGAGCATGGCAAGCATATGTTCGGTGTTAGCGCGCTGTTCGCTTACCGACTGTAATTCGGACTCGGTGGTGGCAAGCTCTCCTTCGGCACGAGCGACATCGAGATCACTGACCTCGCCAAGCTCGAACCGCTTGCGTGTGAGGGTGAGTGTTTCGCTGCGAAGTGACTTCGCACGCACAAGGAATGTGAATTCTTCTTGCAGGCGAAGTAGTGTGAAATAATTTTGTGCGATATCGGCCTGCAGTGCTAATCGACATGCTGCAAGCAATGCTTTTTGCGATACCACACGCTCGTTTGCCGCTTTGGCAGCGCCCCGCGCACGGCCAAATAAATCGAGTCCATAATCGATACCGAGGCCTGCGCGGTAAAGGTTATAGGGTTTTTGCGCAGTGCCAGGTGGAATGTTGGGATTTGCAGGTGATTGACGCTGGCGATTTGCACCTGCGTTTGCGGTAATATCAGGCCACAAGGTTGCTTCGGCAACCCCTGCATTGGCGCGCGCCTGCACCAGTTTTTCGCGTGCGGCAGCTAAGGTGGGGCTGTGTTTCATTCCCGCTTCAATCAGCGCATCTAGTCGAGTATCGGCAAAGGCTTTCCACCACTGCTCCTGACCAAAACGCGCGAAGGCTTCATCGTCGTAGCGTTTCCAGCTACCATCTTTTACGGGCAATCCATCAGCCTGCTCGCTTTCTTTGAAGCTGCTTGGGGTGCTGTCTTTGGGCAAAGCAAATTCGGGCGCTAAATCGCACGCGGTGAACAGTAAAACAGAGAGTAGTGCGAGGGCGCGTTGCATATCAGACTCGTGTGGATGTGGTGCGCGCTGAACGCGTCGCTAAAGTGCGAATGATGACATAGAAAAGAGGAGTGAAGAGCAGACCAAAGAAGGTAACACCAATCATGCCTGAGAATACCGCAATCCCCATCGCATGGCGCATTTCAGCGCCTGCGCCAGTGGAGATAACCAGTGGCACGACCCCCATGATGAAAGCAAGCGAAGTCATAAGAATGGGGCGCAGGCGCAGGCGTGATGATTCAATCGCGGCCTCAACAATGCTGCGTCCTTGTTCTTCGAGTTCGCGCGCGAATTCAACAATCAGAATCGCGTTCTTACACGCAAGCCCGACCAGAACGATAAGCCCGATTTGCGTGAAAATATTATTATCGCTGCCCGACAGCCAAACACCGAACATAGCAGAAAGCAGACACATTGGCACAATCATGATAACGGCAAGCGGAAGGCTGAGCGATTCGTACTGCGCAGCGAGTACCATGAACACGAACAAGACGCAGAGCGGGAACACCAGCATCGCCGTGTTACCTGCAAGGATTTTCTGATAGGTTAGATCCGTCCATTCATAGGTCATGCCTTTGGGCAGCATTTTATCGAGCAGTGCGGCCATCGCCGCTTCACTTTCGCCACTGGAAAAGCCGGGCGCAGCGTTGGCATTGATATCGGCAGAACGGAAAGAGTTATAGCGCAATGCGCGATCAGGCCCGTAGGTTTCGCTTACCTCAACGAACGAGCCAAGCGGCACCATCTGTCCTGATGCAGCGCGCACCTTGAGTTGTGCAATCTGTTCGGACTTGGCACGGAATTCACCATCTGCTTGCGCAATCACCTGGAAAGTGCGACCAAATTTATTGAAGTCATTGACATACAGCGAACCCAGATAGACTTGCAGAGTTTGGAACACTTCATTGAGCGGAATGCCAAGCTGCAACACACGCTCGCGATTGATGTTCACCTCAAGCTGCGGCACGTTGATTTGGAAACTTGAAAACGCCCCCGTAATTTCGGGCGCTGCTCCTGTATAGGTTGCACCTAACACCGATTGAATCACTTCATTGAGCTTATCGTAACCTACATCATCGCGGTCTTGGATTTCGAGTTTGAAGCCACCAATCGTACCAAGCCCTTGCACGGGAGGCGGGGGGAATACGGCAACAAACGCATCTTCAATCACGGCGAATTCGCCGTTAAGTGCACCTGCTATAGCACCTGCAGATAAATCCCCCGTTGGGCGCTGATCAAAATCCTTGAGAGTCACAAACACAATACCCGCATTCGAGCTGACGCTGAACCCTGCAATGGAAAGCCCTGGAAACGCAACTGAACTTTCGACCCCAGGATGCTTGAGTGCGATTTCTGACATGCGGCGAATTACAGCGTCAGAGCGCTCAAGCGATGCACCGCCCGGAAGCTGTGCGAAGGCGACTAAATATTGTTTATCCTGCATTGGCACGTAGCCTGTGGGCACCAAGCGGAACAAAAAGACCGTGGCCACCAGCAGCAATGCATACAAGCCAAGAATACGCACTTTGCGCGACATTGATCCTTCGACAATATGCGAATAACGCTTGGCACCTGTGGCGAATACGCCGTTGAACCATTCAAACCCTTGAGGCTCGCCTGTGCGGGGGCCGCGAAGCACAAAACGTATGGCTACAAGCACGCCAATAAGCGCCAGCGCCCAAGAGAGGTAGACAGACCCGACTTTTACGATGAATGCCATAGGCCCAACGAGGGCCATGAGTATGCCGAGCATCACACTGCCAAGTATCCATACCAGCACGGCACATAAGAACCAGAAACGGGCAGAGAACAAACCGCCAAATATTTTCTCAGACAGTGTAGTAAACTTATCTTTTTTCGCATCATGCGGCTTGAGGAGGAGTGCAGCAAGTGCAGGGCTTAAGGTGAGTGAATTGATGGCCGAGATAACGGTGGAGATAGCAATAGTGAGTGCAAATTGTTGATAAAACTGCCCCGTGAGCCCGCTGATGAATGCGATGGGAACAAACACGGCACAGAGCGTGAGTGCGATGGCGATAATCGGCCCGCTTACCTCTTCCATTGCTTTATAGGTAGCATCGCGCGGGGATAAGCCTTCGGCGATGTTACGCTCGACATTTTCGACCACCACGATTGCATCATCGACCACGATACCAATCGCGAGCACCAGCCCAAAAAGCGTGAGGGCGTTGATAGAAAAACCAAACATATGCATGATAGCAAATGTGCCTACAATCGACACAGGAACTGCAAGTAATGGAATGATAGATGCGCGCCATGTCTGGAGGAAAATGATAACCACCAGCACTACCAGTGCCACGGCTTCGAGTAGGGTGTGAACCACTTTATCAATGGATTGGCGAACGAATACGGTGGGGTCATAGACCACCGAATAATCGACCCCTTTGGGAAAGTTTTTTTTTTTTTTTTCCATGGAGGCGCGCACATTATCAGATATGGCAATGGCATTGCTGCCTGGCATCTGGAAAATGGCGATGGCTGCGGCGGGTTTGTTGTTGAGCAGTGAGCGCAAACCATAGGTGGATGCACCAAGCTCGACCCGCGCTACATCGCGCAGGCGCGTGATGCCGCCACGGTTGTTGGTTTTAATCACAATCGCTTCAAATTCTTCGGGCGTACTGAGGCGACCCAGTGTGTTCACCGGCAATTCAAACGGTACTTCTTTGGAAGAAGGAGAACCACCTACAACCCCAGCTGCCACCTGCACGTTCTGTTCGCGGATGGCGTTGATGACATCGTTCGCATTCAGCCCGCGCGATGCGACTTTTTGCGGATCGAGCCAGATACGCATGGCGTAATCACCGCCGCCGAATAACTGCACCTGACCCACACCATCGATGCGGGTGAATTGGTCCTTCACATTCAGCAGCCCGTAATTGCGCAGATACAAATCATCGCGGCTGGAATCGGGCGAGACCAAATGCACTACCATGGTTAAATCGGGTGAGCTTTTGACCGTGGTAACACCGAGTGCGCGCACCACATCTGGCAGGCGTGGCAGGGCCTGTGATACGCGGTTCTGCACAAGCTGCTGCGCTTTATCGGGATCGGTGCCTAGCTTAAAGGTGACGGTTATCGCCACCGAACCATCGGTCCCTGCCTGCGAGGACATATACAGCATATCTTCAACACCGCTTATTTGTTCTTCAAGCGGAGCAGCTACGGTGTTGGAGCTGACTTTTGGGTTTGCACCTGGATACTGTGCAGCAACAACAACTTGCGGTGGCACTAAATCGGGATATTCCGAGATAGGCAGCACGAACATCGAAATCGCGCCAGAGATAAAAATAAAGAAGGAAAGCACGCCTGCGAAAATCGGCCTGTCGATAAAGAAATTAGAGATGTGCAGACCTGAACGCATGGGCTATTTAGCGCCCTCTGCCGCAGCCTCTGGCGGCGGCGCTTGAGGGTCGACCACCGCAGCATCGCCACCGATTTTGGCGAGCGTTTTCATATCTACGGGCTGAGGAATTACCTCGGCATCGGGACGCACACGACCCAGGCCATTGACTACAACAACTTCGCCTGCTGCAACGCCACTGGTGATGACGCGCAACCCATCTTCGTTGCCGCCGAGTGTGACGGGGCGGTATTGCACTTTATTTTTAGCATCGACCACATAGACATATTTTGTGGCCTGATCGGTAGAAATGGCCTGTTCGTTTATCAGCACCACATCCTGTTTTTCGGGGGAGGCGACTCGGATATTGGCAAACAGACCAGGAATCAATGTACCATCTGGATTATCGAACACGGCGCGTACGCGAATAGTACCAGATGCAGGATCGATTTGGTTATCGAACGAACCGATGCGGCCTTTATGTGGTGTGCCTTTTTCATTCGCCAGCCCCATTTCCACAGGAATGGTCGATTGCTGCGCTTCGCTTACACTGCGGATGGTGGATAGGAAGGTTTGCTCATCGGCTTCGAAGCTAACGAACAACGGGGTTTGTGACACGATGGTGGTGAGAATTTGTGCAGAGGGGCCAGCATCTATCATGTTGCCCGTGGTAAGTTCAGCGCGGCTGGCGCGGCCATTGATGGGCGCGGTGATGGTGGTGTAGCGCAAATTAAGCCGAGCTGCTTCAAGCGCTGCTTGGGCTGCTTTGAGTGCACCTTCGGCGTTGCGTGTGTCACCCATGCGCATTTCAAACTCGCTGCGTGCAATGGCATTGGCACTCATTAAACGCTGGGCACGGGTGGATTGCATGCGGGCAGTGGCAAGTGTGGACTCAGCGGTTGCAAGCTGCCCTTCGGCGCGTGCTACTTCAGCGCGGTAGGGCGCAGGATCGATAAGGAAAAGCGGCTGGCCACGCTGCACCATCGCACCATCGCGGAAGTAGATGCGCTCTATCGCGCCGGACACACGTGCGCGCACTTCGGCTTTATCGATTGCTTCCAGCCTGCCAGAAAAATTATGCCACACATACACATTAGCAGAAGCAGCAGGCGCAACGCTTACAGGCACTGGACCACCGCCGCCACCCATCATCATGCCCGGAGGTGGACCCGAGAAAAACAAACGCTGCACCACAAGGATGGTCAGAATAATCGCGACAAAAATAAGAATCCATTTGCCTCGGTTGCTTCGACGTTTAGGAGGAAGAGAGGATGCGCCAGAGGGCGAAGGCGAATACGTAACCATAGAACTACCACCGAAAAGTTATATAAGGGTATGGGGCGGCATATTAACAAGGTCAAGTGCTGTGGATTATTTAACCACATAATTAACAGGCGCAAGCCGTTGTTCACCGCCATCAGCGGAACGTATGGTTACTAGTAGTTTATATTTTCCACGTTTTACGGGCCAATCATAGAAAGCGGCTTCATCTTCGGCAAGAAGCTCGCCATTCAGCACCCAGCGCACACGCGCAGCTTCGGGAACGCCGCGCAGGAGGAAACGAAACGATTGATGTTCGGGTGGAATGCGCGGATCGTAGGCTAGGCGGAGATTTTCGGTGGGCTGCACCAGCTCGAGCGTTTCGGCAGATGCTGTGGCGGGCGCTATTTCAGTGAACGTGCCACGCACAAAATATTCATCGCGGCTGTTGCAGGGTGGAGTATCTAACGCTTTCACGCACACTTTATGCATTTCTAAACTGCGCGGCATGGGAAGGGCGCGCGTATCGCCATCACGCGTGAGTTCGGCGAATATACTGCGCAGTGCAAGAGCAGGGCCGGTGGAGCCTGTGACCCCATCCATTGGGGTGCGGTCGAGATTACCCATCCACACTACAACGGTATGATTCGCATTATAGCCTGCTGCCCATGCGTCGCGGTAATCGGTGGAGGTGCCGGTTTTGACGGCCGTTTGCACCGGAAGCGACAGCACACTTGCTTGCCCAAATTCGCGCACGCGCGCCCATGGATCACTCAAGATATTGCCTATAATCGCGCTTACCTCTGGCGAATAGATGCGGCGCGGCGTGGCGTGCTGCATGTTATCGTGCAGGAAAACGCGTGAGGGGTGCATCTGCCCACCATTTGCTAGGGTGCTATAGGCGGTTGCGAGTTCCAGCATTGTGACTTCTCCTGCGCCCAGTGCGAGGCCTTCATCGTAGCTATCGGCGCTGGCGGTGAGGCTTGCAAAGCCTAGCGCATGAAGGCTGCGCAAATAGCGGGCAGGGGTGACAAAGCGAATGGTACGCAATGCGGGAATATTGAGCGAATTACCGAGCGCCTCGCGCAGCGATACGGGCCCGTGATAGCGCGCGCTGTAGTTGCGGAAAGTATGCAGCCCCGTGCCAACCGCTTCGCGCATCGGACTATCATCGAGCACGGTGGCGGCGGTATAGCCTTGCATCAAGGCAGAGGCATACAGGAACGGTTTCATCGCAGAGCCAGGTTGGCGCGGCGTGGTGATGATATTGATGTCGGTTGGTTCACCCGCCACCACCCAACTGAGGATTTCGTGCGTGCGGTTATCTATTATTATTGCAGCTGCGTGGGATACTTTTTTAGTGTCGAGCTGCTGCACCCGCGCATCAAGTATCTGCTGCAGTTGCGATTGCAGCGTGGCATCGAGTGTGGTGGTGATGGAGGTAGAAATACCATTGGGCTGTTGCCTTACATAACGCAGAAAATGTGATGCATCTGGTGTGGCATCGGGTAAGCTAAGTGCAAGCGGTTGTGTTGCAACGGATGCATGTGCTGAAGCGGGTAGTACCTGTTCAGCAAGCCGCAGTATGGCGTTATCGATGCGCCCTGTATGGCGGCGTAAATCATAGCTGCTGGGGGCACGCACCAGCACCACGAGCGCGAGCATTTCTTTAGGCGAGAGCGTATCGATATCGCGACCAAAATACAGCCGCGCTGCCTGCGCCACGCCACGTCTTCCCGAAGCGTAAGGCACTTGATTGAGGTAAAATTCGAGCAGTTGTTCTTTGCTATACGCAGCATCAAGCGTTGCTGCTTCAAACCCCTCTAACCATTTCGACCACACATTGCGCGGACGTGGGTGCAGCATGCGCACAATTTGTTCGGTGATGGTGCTGGCACCACGCGCAGCACCTCGGCCCGTGAGCGCAGCATATACCGCACCCGCACGTGCTTTCCAATCCACCCCGCGATGGGTAAAAAAGCGCTTATCTTCCGATTGCACCATCGCGCGCTTGAGCACGCTGGGTATGGCATAAAGCGGCAGCCTATCGCTTTGATTCCACTCGGTGTGATAGTGATACGATAGCGGGATGCCGTTTCTATCGAACGCCTGCAACGCATCGCGCGCATTATCGGCATCACGAAAAAGTTGCGTAACAGGAACCAGTGAAAGCCATGTGACAAGTGCAAACGCGGCAAGCGCAGATGCAGCAATAGCAAGCAGCCTTCGCAGCTTAGGCATTAGTTGCGGGCCTCATCCACCGTGAGTGTAAGCGCTTTGGAGCTACCGAAAATATCGGGGTCATACATGGCTTCTGCACGTGCCGCGGGGGTGTTGAAACTACCCGTTGCAATCGCTTGCGCGGTATAGCTGAGATGGTAATTTCCTTTCGGCAGATAATCGGAATAAAACCGCACAGCAGTGTGGCCAAGCTCGCGGTGATAGAAGCTGAAGCGCGAGATGCCAAAATTTTCCCATTCACCAAACTGGAACCAGTAAGAACCTCCTGCGGCAACAAAATCGCCTTTATCCGCATCGACATTCGAGCTGGTGGCGAGGTCGCGGTTCACAGGCTCAAGCCCGCCTGCAACTGCGTCATCAATCACCACGAATGCCCGCGCTGTTGGCAGGGATGCATAAAGATCCACCCGCACCAGCTCGCCACGTGAAATCACGGCAGGGTCTTTCAGCAGCACCCATTTGCCGCCACGTTCTACACTGTATTCGCGCACCATCGTGATACCTGCATTCTGGTTATCGGCGCTGCCATCGGTAGGGGCGTAGGTGAGGCGTGTATTGGCATAGAGCCTGCCATCACCTTCTTTACTGATGATAATATTTGCCTTGGTTCCTACATCCGCTTGCGTAATAGAGCGCACGGTATCCTTCGGTGCATCGGCAAGTGAAGTGAAGGTGGTTTCGCCAAACGGTGTGTCATTAAGCGCTGTGGTGACGCGCATGTCTGGCTTTACCGATTCATAGCGGCGCGACACATCCACCAATGCTTGCATGCAATAGAGATTTTCCTGCGTGTTTTCGAAGTAATCGCGGTTACCACGCATCTGCGTAATGCTGCGCGTAAGCTTCATGGCGCTGTCTTCGATGCTATTATTTTTGGTGACATTCGCATAGGCAACGAAACTGGAAAGCACGGCACAATTATCGCGCAAAGGTGAGGCGAGAATACGCAGATACCCATCATCAAGCGTTTCATTGAATGTAAGGGTGCCTGCGGATTCTATGCCTTTGGCACGAATCGCATCGAGTGTGAGTGCGGTCGCGGGTGAGGTTGCATCGAGCGCCAAAGCAGCGCGCAGGAATTGCGCTTTGCCAAACAGGCTCATGCGTTTCATGTGTGGTGCAAAACGCGCAATATCGGATGCATCGACCTGCTTGCTTGGTGCTAGGGCTGCAAGCGCAAGTGCACGCACATCGGATCGCATACCGCTATCGTACCAATCGGGCACGACGTCTTTTTTGAGTAGTCGTACGAGATAGGCGTGCAGCTTGGCTTCTACCTCTTCGGGAATGCTGTGGCCACTGGCGCGCAGTTGGTTGAAAGCATAAGCAGTGTAGGCGCTGAGGTAGGGATCGACATATGCATCTTCGGCGCGGAAATAGGCCATGCCACCATTGGGCGCCTGAAAATTTGCAGCATCCTTGAGGGTGGATGCTGGAATGGATTTCGCACCCTTCCACTCGAAATCCTGAGGCAGGTAGGCTTTGAGCGAGAGATACGCATCTGCCATTAGTGCCTTGGTGAGCCTCTGTTCAAAGCATGCATAGGGATAATCACGGATGTAGCGGAATGCGCCTTCTAAATTACCAATAATGCTCGGTGATAAAGTGACGCGCACTTCGCCTACATCACCACGCATGGCTTTGGGGAAAGCAAGCGAGGTGGTAATGGAATCATCATCGGTTGCATCCATGCTTGCGGCGGTTGCGAAAGCAAGGGCGCGTTTTACGGGAACCGAATGCTCCATGGCATCGCCATCACTTGCATCGGCGGCGGTGGCCGTGAAGGTGATGGCGGAGCTATCGTTAGTAATGTGCGCACTTGCAACAAGTGGCATGGAGATAGTTTCGCGTTTATACGGCGCGACGGTCACTTTGCGGTTGAGTTTAATACCGATATTCTTCGCATCTGACAGTGCACCATGCGCTTCGATGGTGACATCCAGTGTGCGCTCTGTGTCGGTACGGTTCATAACGCTGAACTGTGCGGTGAATGTATCACCCTCGCGCACGATGTTGGGCATGATGGGGCGAATCTCGGTAGGGCGGTTGACGCGGAAACTGGTATCGCCCAGACCGAAGCGATCGTTCGGGGTGGAAGCAATGGTGATGACGCGCCAATTGGTGAGATTATCAGGTGCAACAAAGCTGAAATTAGCATTGCCTTTGCTATCTACCACGAGCGATGGATTCCAATATGCAACGAACTTGAACAAGCTACGCAGCGACAAATCGACCCCGCCATCGCCACCTGGATTTGCACCTTTTTTCTCGAATTTCTGGCGACCTACCAGACGGGTCAGCAAACTGTAGTTTTTAAGATCAAGCCCTGAGAGTGCGAATAGGCCTCTGTAAGCATTAAAATAATCACGGCCATCCGAGATTAAATCGAACACTGCTTCATCGAGAACGATGGCTGCAACTTCAATCGGCTCGCCTTCGGCACCCGTATTTTTAGGTACGGCATGAAGGGTGACATGCACGGTATCGCGCGGGCGGTATTCTTCTTTTTCGGCTTTGGAAGTTACAGTGATTTCTTTGTAACTATCAGTGACGGGCACTTCGACATAACCTAAGCGATAAGCGGGTTTACCGAGATCGACCTCGCCGATTTTGAGGGGCTTATCCACCCGTGGTGATATGACAGCGACCGAGAGGTAAAACCCGGGCAGATAATCAGGCTTCACTTCAAAGCTGATGGCAGGAGTCGAGCCTTCCAACACCTGCACGAAATGGTCTATTACGCCGTAACGTTCGATGGTGATGAGTGCTGTTGCGCCGGGGTATGGATTGCGCACCAGATAACGTGCCGTATCACCCACCTGATAGGAAGTTTTCTCGGGCACGAGTGGCAATACCGTATTGGCATCATCGGCCCATTGCACATAGTCGGACCCTGTAACCCACATATACTGTGTAGCAGCATGGTTTCGGCCTTTGCTATCGGAAATGGTTGCTGTGGCGCGGTAATAGCCCGATTGCGGCGGGGTGAAGCTACAGGTTTGTGCCTCAGCAGCAGAGCTTCCATTGCAACTGCTTACTTTATTCCATGTGGTAATAAATTCGGATTGGTAACTGTTGCCCGCCGATTTAACGCGCGCGGCTCTCACATTTTGTTTCTCTATTGTTACCGCAACATCGACACCAGATACAGGCTCGCCTTTGATATCCGCAACGCCATAAAGTAGCGATGCTTTTTGTTTAGCGGTATAAATCCATTCGGGAGATTTAAGCCCTACAAACCTGTCGCGCCCGAAATAGGTGGCGCGTGATTCGTTGGCGATGAATTTACCGCGCTCATCTGACACAGCACTTTCAACCACCAAGGTGCCATAAGGCGCTGTGTTTTCTGGTAGGGAGATGGAATCGGTGCGCTCGCCACTCTCTTCAATCATCTCGTTGGTTTGCATGATGGTGTCGCTTTGATAATCGGTATCATCGCTGAAACTGAAGCCTTCAAATCGCTTGCTGCTGAAGTCGCGTGGAAGTATCTGTGCAGTGATGCGTGCTGCTGCATCGGTATATGCACCACCCGAATAGAGTGCAGCACGGCTGGTGACTTCAGCTTTATCGCCACCCATGAATGTTTTGCCATTCAGCTCGCTTGTGACTTTGAACGGAGCGGGCGTGAAATCGCTCACTAGAACGCGCATGGGCTCGAGCGTTACTGAGGGTTGCTCGCGCTTACCTTTAGCATTGATGGCTACCATATCGGCGTGTTTGGCAACGAGTGTGAAGCGATACCACCCCATCGGTGCGTGTTCGGAAAGTTCGTAGCTGCCAGCGAACGTGCCAAAGCGCGAAAGTGTGATATTTTTTTCATTATGCACTTCGTTGCCGAGTGGATCGAACAACGTGAGGGTGAAATCGGCAGCTTGTGGAGCTTTCAGGCTGCGCCCTGTTTCATCGCGCACATAGAGTTTATAGTCGATGGTTTGCCCTGTGCGATACACGCCTTGCGCGGTGGTACCCCATGCACGCATGTGACTATGACGCGATGAGGTGGAAGGATAGATCGTTTCATTTGAAGCACGGTAGATATCGACTTCAAAATCATAATGCATGGGCAACAGCGCCATTGCATCGCCTTTGCTAGCGCGCACGGCAATGCGCGGATTCGCGTCGCGCCATTCTTCAAGCAAATTTTCGTGCGGATCAAACGATGCGTAGCCGGCAAGGATGGCAACACCGTTCGCATCGGTTTTTGCGTTATCGAATGTTTTGTCGGAGGTGAGTGTAGAAAGTGTGAGTTGCTGCAGCGATACATCCACCCCTTCGACAGGTTTTCCGGTGGCAAAGTCGGTTACCCACACCAAGCTTTCGAAATGGCCAATTTTGGCGTGGATACTGTAGGGCGTTACCTGTGCAAATAGCTTGCGTTCGCTATCGCTTTTTCGCATTTCTGGTTCGGTACTGACTACGCCATATACCGCGCCCGACTTACCATCCAGCATCTCGCGCAGGCCGAGTGGCACAGCGAATTGCACATCCTGCACGAAAGGGACATCGAAGCGGTGGGTTTGTTTCTCAGTGCGTCCTGCAGTGGTGAGTTTAGTGAAATCAACCGAGGCGTTTTTGAGATTATTTACATAGAAAGGAATCTCGCTATCGGTATTTTGTTCGATAACCGCTTCGTGATTGGGAAGTTCGAAATTCGGTTTGCGGTGATCGGTTGCAAAGGTGATACTTGCAGATGCATTTAGGCCACGGCCAAACCTGTCGCTGATGCCAAGGCGTGGATGCGCGCCAATAAGCCGCGCGAATGTTGCACGCAGTGTGCCGAAGAATCCACGCGGTGCGGGATGCACTGTGATGCTGTATTCTCGGGCGGCTTTGAGCGCAGGAATAGATACGGTATAAAAATTCCCTGCGCGGTGTGTATTGGTTGGTAGGCCTGAATCGTAGCCATCTTCTTCGATATCGCCCCAGGCAGATGCTGGGATGAGTACGCCTGTGGTGAGTGAGCGAATTTCGATGCCCTTGGCCACCTGCGCGCGCGAAACGGGTGAGGTGAACGAGAGTGTTATGGGCGCTTGAGGGTCGCATTTGCTGCGACTTTTAACGGCACTACCTGCGAGAATGGTGACGGCAGCATCGTTGATATCGCTACAGGTGAGACCTTGCAGGGCAAAATCGGGAAAGGTATCGAAGGCTATCAATTCACGTGCTGCGTTGCTCGGCTCGGGCCCAAGGGGTGTGGTGAGGCCTTGTGATAGTTTGAGCGATAGTTGTGTATCAGGCTTTACTTCTTTGGCGGGGGATATAATCCATGCGCGGTAAGCATCGCCTTTGCTGGTGTCTTCTGGCTGCGTATTCTGCGGAGGTTCCGCAAGCACAGCAATGGAATCTGAACCTGTATCGAATGACAGATGTTTCACAACCGCGTCGTGCAACACAGGCTGGGTGAAGACAACGCGGATTTCGGGCGTGGTGGGGCTGCGCCAACCATTGAGCCACTGGTACTCGACATCGGCACGTTGGGTGGTGAAGCTGTGTTTTTGGGATTTGGCAAGCTGCGCGCCATCTTCGGCGGTGAAGCCTGTGCCTATGTGCATGGTATAAGTGGTTGCGGGGGTGAGTGCTGTCTCATCGCCCAGTTGGCAGGCCAGGGTGGAGGGATTTATCCAGCGCCAACCACAATCCAGTTTTGGCGAGATGGTGATGGGGATTTCATCGCTGGTGCGCTCCATGCGCCCCAAGGGAACGACGGCGCGGTTGAATTCAAGAATGATTTGGCGATCTGAGGATGCGTCCTCGCCACTTGGGGTGATGCGGGTGATGGTGAGTGGCTTTTGTGCTTCGGCAAGCGCAGCAGAGGTGAGGGACAAAGCAACGAAAGCGGCAAAGAAAATAGAGCGCATGATAGCATCCAGTGAAGAAGGAATGATGCGACTATAGCGCCCTATTGTAAGATTGCGAGGGGTATTTAGCGCGGAGAGTAGGCGCTAAAACGCTTCCATAACAGTACACAGATCCATGCAGTGGCGACCCACCAGTTCTGCCACACACCAAATGAAGAGAACCCAGCGCCGAGATAGGAGGTGGCGCAGGCAAGGGCAAGCGGTGCGTATTCAGCCTGCGTATGCGCCGTGATGCGAGAGAGAATCTGCCGCAGCATAAGTGCAGCAATGACAAGCCCCACAAGACCAAGCTCTAGCTTTACATGAAGTGCACTGTGATGGGGGTGCAATGGTGGTTCTTTAAGGCCGATAGCGGCCATGATATCAGGTGCCATGGGAACAGACTGCGCCATATCCATGCCCCAGCCGAGGATGGGTTTAAACGCACTTTGACTGAGCAGTGAATTCCATATCGGCAGACGACCTGCGGACATTTCGGTGAGCGCAGGAATATAGGGAGCCAGAAGCGGAGCATGCAGCATCCATGACGTGATGAAAGGCAGTGAAACAAAGAGAATCGGCACAATTATAATAAGTGTTTTTGCGCCAAATGCTTTGCCAAAACGGCAGAAGAAAAATGTGGCAATACCCACCACCAGCCCAAGCTGAGCAGAAAGGCTTTGCATGGCGATAACAGGAATAGCAACCAGCCCAAGCAAGCCCCACGCAAGCGCTGGGCGCTGCATGCGGTAAAGCAGGTACATGGCAGGCCAGACCAGCACAGTGAAGGCGCATAAGCCACGATTGACGGTTTTGCGCATGTAGCGATCGTAATCGCCACCGATGGAGCTGCTGATGAATTCTATCACCGCGCCGTGGGGGAGTTGTTCGAGGGCGAGTAATCCTGCGCATACTGCAAAACTTATGAGGTAAAGTTGCACCATCCGCGTGCTGGGCGGCCGAAGTTTATGGATGTAAAGCGCAGCAAGGCCGCCAAGCGCACAGAGCATAATAATACGCATTACCGCCACCAGTGATTCTGCTGGTGAAACAGACCAGATGGCGCTGAGTATCGCCCAGAGTAATAACGCACTTATCATACTGCGTATCGCCCGCGCAGTACCATGTGCAGCAACGCCAATGCAAAACACGCCAAGCACTTCCCACGTTAAAATAACGACGGTCAGCACCACCAGCGCTATCGTCAGTGGCATCGCGCTGAGCAAGGTAAGCAGGGGAATTGCGAGGATAAGAATATCAAAAATGCGGGCGCGTATCATGAGGAGCCTTGAGAGGAAGCTTGCATGTAGGGTTAATTCAGGCTTTGGTCTTAGCATGGACATAGACAAGCGCAATCACAATACCTTAACCCAGCGCGGTAAAACTACCGATCTCTGGCATGTGGGGATTGCACACACCGAGATTGCAGGATTTCTTGGGCAGGTGGATGCGGAGAGTGTAAAAGTGACATGGCTGCCGTTGCCGCGCAGCTTTGCTTTCATTGCTGACCCGTTTGCCGTGCGCGAGGCTGATGGTGGAATAACGGTGTATGTGGAAGCGCTCGATTATCGCACCAAACGCGGGGAGATTCATTATTACACGTTTGATGCGATGTATGCATTGGTGGCACAAGGTGTTGCGCTGAAGCGCAGGTTTCACTTGTCGTATCCGTTTATGCTGCAGCATGCGGGCGCAACCTATATGCTGCCCGAAGCGCATAAAAGCGGGGCGCTTACGCTGTATAGAAATGCAGGTGCGCCCGATGCGTGGGAACCTCATGCACAGCTGCTTGATGTACCAGCGATTGATGCGAGTATCGTGCAGCATGATGGGAAATGGTGGATGTTTTTTGCACTGCCGGGTGAGGGTGGGAAAGCCCTGCGCCAGATGCATATTGCATACGCCGATGCGCTTACAGGCCCATGGCGCATGCATGCGAATAACCCTGTGCGAGAGGATGTTGCAACCAGCCGCATGGGCGGCACGCCGTTTCTGCATGCAGGGGCGCTCTATCTTCCTGTGCAGGATTGCAGCCATACCTATGGCGGTGCGCTGCGTGTGTTGAAAGTGACCACACTCACACCCGAGACATTCAAGGCCGAAGAAGTGCAGCATATTCGCCCAGGCGGCTGGCACTGCGATTTTACCGATGGGTTCCACACCCTATCGGCATGCGGCGCTGTGACGCTATTTGATGTAAAGCGGCATTACCACTCGCCGATGCGTATTTTTATCGATTTGCAACGTAGAGTGCGTCGGTTGTTCAATCGCTGGTAATTATCGACTTCGCGGGAATGACAAGTGGGACGTAATAAACCATAGAAAAAACTATGTATCCTGCTACAAGCAGCCACGATGAACGCACGTGTCCTTATAAGTCTGGAAGATATTCGCTTGAGCTTCGGCGGCAAGCCACTATTTGACGAGCTGAATTTGCATGTGTGCGAGGGCGATAAAATTTGTTTGGTCGGCAAAAACGGCGCGGGCAAAACCACCCTGATGCGCATTATCGCAAGCGATATTGAACTCGATGGCGGTAAACGCTTTTGCTATCCCAATTTACGCATTGGATATTTGGCGCAGAATGTGCCGTTTGAAGATGCGATGCGGGTCAAGGAATTTGTGCAAACGGGTCTGCCACCGAATAAGCGCGATGAGGCGCATCAGCATCTTGCAGATATGATGATGGGGCCGCTTGATTTGGATGCGGACGCACTGATGGGAACGCTCTCAGGCGGCCAGTTGCGCCGCGCAGCACTCGCGCGTGCGTTGGTGGAGGAGCCTGATATTCTGATGCTCGATGAGCCTACGAACCACTTGGATTTGGGTGCGATTGAGTGGCTGGAGCAATATCTCGCAACCTATCGCGGTGCCTTGATTTGCGTGAGCCATGACCGCGCGTTTCTGGCCGCCATTTCGCGCAAAGTATTTTGGATAGATCGTGGCCAAGTACGCACCTGCCCCACGGGATATACAGGCTTCGATGCGTGGGTGGAAG
>JAIXZB010000008.1 GCA_027489915.1 Rickettsiales bacterium
CGACAAAGGCGTTATGAGCGCCCTGCTCTAACCAACTGAGCTAATCCCCCGCACGGAGCATGTGCGCACGTGATACAGCGCGAGGGCAGAGATAGGCAAGCGGATTTGCGCATGTAGCGTGCATTTTGGCACAAGGGGGCTTGCATCGCCCAAAAACCCCCTTATATACGCTATCAACCACGTGACATTTTTGTCATGTTAATGTGCAACACTCTGAGTTATAAGGAATAAAAAAATGGCAAAAGTCATTGGTATTGATCTTGGCACCACCAACTCCTGCGTGGCTATCATGGATGGCAAAAACGCGAAAGTGATTGAGAACGCGGAAGGTGTGCGCACCACCCCTTCGATGGTGGCCTTTTCAAACGATGGGGAAAAGCTGGTGGGGCAGAACGCCAAACGCCAGGCAGTGACCAACCCTGAAAATACCATTTTCGCCGTGAAGCGCCTGATTGGCCGCACCTTTAACGACCCCACCACGCAAAAAGATGCGAAACTGGTGCCGTATAAAATCGTAAGCTCTGATAACGGCGATGCATGGGTGGAATCGCGCGGTGAGAAATTCTCGCCGTCACAAATCTCGGCATTCATTCTGCAGAAAATGAAAGAAACGGCTGAGAATTACCTTGGCGAAAAAGTATCTGACGCGGTGATTACGGTACCAGCGTATTTCAACGATGCGCAGCGTCAGGCGACCAAAGATGCGGGTAAAATCGCAGGGCTTAACGTGCTACGTATTATCAACGAGCCAACAGCTGCTGCACTTGCTTACGGCTTCGAGAAAAAAGATGGCCAGACCATTGCGGTGTATGATTTGGGCGGTGGTACATTCGACGTATCGGTGCTTGAGATTGGCGATGGCGTGTTTGAAGTGAAATCGACCAACGGCGATACATTCCTTGGTGGTGAAGATTTCGACATGCGCATTCTCGATTACCTTGCCGATGAATTCAAAAAGAGCGATGGCATTGATTTGCGCAACGACAAGCTCGCCCTGCAACGCCTGAAAGAGGCGGCGGAGAAAGCGAAAATTGAGCTGTCTTCGACCACGCAAACGGATGTGAATTTGCCGTTTATAACCGCTGATCAGAACGGGCCAAAACACCTCAACATCAAAATGACCCGTGCGAAGCTGGAATCGCTGGTGGAAGATTTGATTGAACGCACCGTGGCCCCATGCCGCGCAGCGCTGAAAGATGCGGGAATTAACCCAAGCGACATCGATGAAGTGGTGTTGGTGGGTGGTATGACTCGTATGCCAAAAGTGATTGAAGTGGTGCAGAAATTCTTTGGTAAAGAACCACACCGCGGCGTGAACCCTGATGAAGTGGTGGCGATTGGCGCTGCGATTCAAGGCGGTGTACTGAAAGGCGAAGTGAAGGATGTATTGCTGCTTGATGTGACGCCGCTTTCGCTTGGCATTGAAACACTCGGCGGTGTGTTCACACGCCTGATTGACCGCAACACGACTATTCCAACCAAGAAATCGCAAACCTTCTCGACCGCCGATGATAACCAGACGGCTGTGACGATTCGTGTGTTTCAGGGTGAACGTGAAATGGCCGCCGATAACAAACTGCTTGGCCAGTTTGATCTGGTCGGTCTTCCCCCCGCACCACGCGGCATGCCGCAGGTGGAGGTGACGTTTGACATCGATGCGAACGGTATTGTGAATGTGAGCGCAAAAGACAAAGCGACCAACAAAGAACAGCAGATTCGTATTCAGGCATCGGGTGGATTATCGGATGCGGATATCGAGCAGATGGTGAAAGACGCCGAAGCGCACGCGGAAGACGATAAAAAACGCCGCGAACTCATCGAGAGCAAAAACCGCGCCGAAGCATTGACGCATGAAGCCGATAAGAATCTGCGTGAGCATGGCGATAAGGTGAGTGCTTCCGACAAAGCAGCGATTGAATCGGCAACTGCAGAGCTGAAATCGGCACTTGATGGCGAAGATAAAGCAGCGATTGATGAGAAAGCACAAGCCTTGACCCAAGCGATGATGAAGATGGGCGAAGCGATTTACAAAGCGCAGCAGGAAGAAAGTGCGGCCAGTGGGCAAGCTACATCAAGCGAGCCAACAGCCGAGTCTCCCGAAGCTGAAGTGCTGGATGCAGACTTTGAAGAAGTAAAAGATAAGAAGGATTAGTCATGCGTTGCGCGTCGTGAGTTGCAAGGGAATATCCTTGACTTACGACGCGCGACAAACGACTAACGGCTGCTATGGCAAAAGATTTTTATGAGGTTCTTGGGGCAAGCAAAAGCGCATCGGATGATGAGCTGAAGAAGGCGTATCGCAAATTGGCGATGCAATACCACCCCGACCGCAACCCGAACAACGCGGAAGCGGAAAAGAAATTCAAAGAAATCAACGAGGCCTATGATGTGCTGAAAGACCCTCAAAAGAAAGCGGCGTATGATCGTTATGGCCATGCAGCCTTCACCCAAAGCGGTGGCGCGAATGCAGGCGGAGGCGCTGGCGGATTCGATTTTGGCGGTGGTAATTTCTCGGATATTTTTGAGGATTTATTCAGCGAATTCACCGGTGGGCGTCGTGGACGAGGCGCGCAAGGCGGCGCATCAAGCGCGGGCGCGCGCGGGGCAGATTTGCGTTATAACCTCGATGTGTCGCTGGAAGAAGCCTACAAGGGCAAGCAGCAGGCGATAAAAATTACGACCTCCGCTGCTTGTGATACCTGCGAAGGAACAGGCGCTGAAAAAGGCACTAAGCCCGAAAGCTGCACCACGTGCGATGGCCGCGGCAATGTGCGCGCACAACAAGGATTTTTCACCATCGAGCGCACTTGCCCAAGCTGTACGGGTACAGGAAAAATCATCAAGAACCCCTGCAAATCTTGCGCGGGCACGGGTACGCAACGCAAAGAAAAAACGCTCAATGTCACCATTCCTGCAGGGGTGGAAGAGGGTACGCGCATTCGCTTAAGCGGCGAGGGTGAAGCGGGCTATCGCGGCGGGCCGAGTGGCGATTTGTATATATTCCTGAGCGTGCGCTTGCACAAAATTTTCCGCCGTGATGGCGCTAATATCCATTGCCATGTGCCCATTACCTTCACCACCGCAGCACTTGGAGGCAGTGTGGAAGTGCCAACCATTGATGGCGGACGCGTGAAAGTGAGTATTCCCGAAGGTACGCAATCAGGCCATCAGTTCCGCCTGAAAGGTAAAGGTATGAGCATTCTGCGCAGCAATGCGACGGGTGATATGTATATCGAAGTGCAGGTGGAAACGCCCGTGAAGCTGACCAAAAAGCAAAAAGAGTTGCTGAAAGAATTTGAAGGTCAGGCAGAAAGCAAAAGCAACCCAGAATCGGAAGGATTCTTCTCACGCGTGAAGGAATTCTGGGGCGAGATAAAAGATTAGCGCACGTAGTTTTAGCGTTCCCTCTGCTTGCTATTCTCAGCAGCGATGTCGTCTCTCATTTGATTGTACGCCTTTCTTGGCAATGACAGCACTATGTCTTCGCCCTCGGTTTTAATAGTAAAACCGTTACATAGAGGCGGCGGATAGAATGTGGTTATAAATCTGCTCAGCTGTTCAGCATAATGCTGCTGTGTTCCTTTTTTGGGAAGAATTACAATGTCACTATCTAGCGTAATACTATGTTTCCATTCCTCTCGTGGAATCGCAAATAGATCACTTTTTATGCGTGAAAAAATAATATTAGGGACCGCCCCGTTGGTAAGTTCTGCAAAGCGATCACGTTTAACTTCTGCAGGATTTAGTTTTTGCCAGTGAACATAAGGCGCAGCTTCTTCTGGCCCGATGAGAGGAAAACTACCTTCTTTAATAAAAATGTGCGGTGCTATGTGTTGCATGTAGCTATTGTGTGAAACAGATATGTAGCGCCCTTTATCGCTATCTACGATGCGCATATCTGAAAATTCCTGCAATGCAGAAAGCGCTTCGTTGTAGCCACCTTGATAATGCACGTTGCTAAGTTTTTGCACGGCATCTGGTACAAACAATACTGCCTTAGCATCACCTGTTTGAGAGGTAACTATGCGCCATGGGAGACACAACACATCACTGCGACCGCGAAAAAAATCGGGGTGAGAGGGGTTTGCGATTGGCAACAAAGGAATGGAATCTTCATTCTCAGCCAGCCATTGTTTAAAAGTGTCATCAGGTGGATCTGAAGCCATGATTAGCCTGCTGCACGTGTGTTGTGATAATCGCGTGCCATACGCTGCAAATCAAGAAACATGGGGCTCGGGAGTTTTAATTCCACATGCTTACATGCACCAGTTTCATCTTTTATCGGAGTGATGGCAACTTTGCCTAGGTATTTAGTGGGCGGAAAATGCTCGCTTAAGAACCCAGTTAATGCTTCTGTATAGCCTTTTCTTAGCGCTGCATCTTTGATGATGGTAACTTTACCAACAAGGCCAAAAACAGAGCTATCTGACCAGATACGCGTTTGGTTCAACACATCACGTTTTACACGTTCGTGCATGAGATTGGTAACAGCAGACATGGGATTTGGCGCAGGTGTTTCGGTTGTCTGTGTGGGTGTGCTATTTGAGATATGAGGAGCAAATATATCGTTTTTGAGTGTAGCGTTATAAGCTGTTTCAGGTATGTAAAAGATGGTGTTCTTTTTATCCTTTCCATAAGGAAAAATAGCAAGTCCTGTGCCTTCAAACTGCCCCAGTATCTGCATCAGTCCTTGTTGGTAATCGGGGTTTTTGCGTTTTGCTTCCCCGTCAGGGATAACAATATACATTTCTGCACTTTTATCGCCAGCTACGCCGTGAAGCGTCCATGGTTTATGCAGTAAATCATAGCGTGCCTCGCGCATGGCGTTATCGCGCTGCTCGTTGGGTTGAAACAAGTATCGGTCAACGCTTAGGTCATCATAGGCAGGTGCGTGCAGTGCATCATCACCATCGCCTTCTTTGCCGCTCATAGCCTGCCCCTTAAAACAGTAGAAAAAGGTTTTTCTTGCGAGTGCGAGTCGACTGGCTTAACCCTAGCAGATAGATGCAGAAAATGAGAGTGACAATTCGATGACAAATAGCATAACAGTGGCTGTTGCAGGCGCTTCGGGGCGTATGGGGTTATCTCTGGTGCGCGCACTTTCGGTGCATCCGACGCTTGAACTTGTGGCGTGTGGCATTCGTGCGGGTTCGGAAACGCTCTCGCGCAGCCATTTTGAGCAGGCGGGGCTGGCTTTTGCGGCAGAGCTGATGACCAGCGACTATGCTAAGCTGGTAGCGGGTGCGCAGGCGGTGATTGATTTTACCACTCCGAGCCTGACGCTTGAGCTTGCAGGGCTGGTGGCGAAACAGGGGAAAATTCTGGTTTCGGGCACCACAGGGCTTAAGCCTGGCGAGAAAGAAGCGCTGATTCACGCAGGGGAGAGCGCACGGGTGGTGTGGTCATCCAATATGAGCATTGGGGTGAATTTGTTGCAGGCGCTGGTGGAGCAGGTATCGCGTACGCTCGATTCACACACGGATATTGAAATACTCGAGATGCACCACAATAAGAAAGTCGATGCGCCCTCGGGCACGGCGCTGATGCTGGGCGAGGCCGCGGCGCGGGGTAGAGGCGTGGATTTGCATGATGTATGGGTAAAGTCGCGCGATGGTATGACAGGCGCGCGCGAACAGGGCAGCATTGGTTTTGCCACCTTGCGCGGCGGCGATGTGGTGGGGGATCACACGGTGATATTTGCAGGTGCAGGTGAGCGTATTGAGCTGTCGCACAAAGCCTCAAGCCGTGAGATTTATGCACGCGGTGCGCTGCGCGCGGTGCAGTGGGCGGCAGAAAAAGGTAACGGATTTTACACCATGCAGGATGTGGTGTGCTGAATAAAAAAATACGTGGGGGTGTGACCCCCCACGCTATGGAGCTTGCTTGCTTTGCAACGGACTTAGGCGTTTCGGCCTAGAATTTGTTCAACGAACGCCTGCTCAACACTCTGGTAGCGGCTGCGCCCTGTAATATCTTCGAGCGCTACAAATTCGCGCCCATGTTCTTTGAAAAAATGCGGTATGAACCCCAGCTCGTCATACCGTTTGGCGATATGCGCTTTCATGAGGGGATCGGGTGACATAATGGGTTTCACAAACCGGCACGAAGCACCGATTTCATGCTTTTCCCACTCCGATGCGCGGCCATAGACCTGCGAATCGATGAGGGCATTGCCTGGTGGGGTATCGAGCATGATGGAATCCCTTATGTGCGTTTCTTACCCCAAGCATTACGGGATAATGTTTAAGGGAGTGTTAAGAAGCTGGGGTGCAATGCAAAAATTTCTGCTTTATTTTTGCTCATGCCGATATGCATTAACCACAAAACTAGTTCGACCACGTGGCTTTATCGACAGGATCGAGCGTGAAGCGGCAATAGGTGAAGCCTTCGTTCCATGCGGTTTTGTACATATCGTTATCGTTCAGCTCGGGGCGCTTTTTGAACCCGAAGGCCGCGCGGTAGAGTGCGCCCCCTTGGGCGGAAAGACCACTATCGCAGCCATCTTCCCAGCCGAGCTGGTATTCTTTGGGGCCAGCGGGGGTGACGCCATACAAGGTAAGAGGGCGGCAGGAGGCAAGCAAAAGCATGCCAGTGAGTGCAATCGCGCTGTAACGTAATGAATTCATGCTTGCATTATAGCACAGATGCCGCAAAAGAAATTTGACAGTTTTGTGAAGGATGCGCCCTAAATACTAACAGGCTTAGTGGGTTTTACCCGAAACAAGGCGCGACTCTAAGCTCTGCACCTGCGAGCGCAGACGGTTAATGAACTCGGGCGAGACATTATCGCTCTGCATAAGTTTCATGACGATGGGGTCACGCAGCATCTCGTCGATGAGAGGTTCTGCGTTGTCTTTATAGGCTTGCGCCAAACTGTGAGCATCGTTTTTCATGAAGATGCACTATAGACGAAAAACGGCAATTTCACAAGAAGCGATATGGATAAACAGTAATCTGGGTGCGCACTGCACCATTGCTTTTATTGCATAGGCTTACGGCTGCTGCGCTGCAAAAACTAGAGCCGTTCTGCTATTTTTATTGCAGCGCGACATCCCGCTTTTATTGCGCCTGTGAGCAGTCCATACATCGGTGCTTCTTCGGCATCATGCGCGAGGCCAGTATCGTGATGTTCGATTTCTTCGGCGCGAAACTTTTTGATGGTGGGCGCGATAGGTGAATCTTTTGGCAAGGCATCGAGCTGCTGTTGGTAATGCTCGGCAATCACGGATTCCACAGCAACGGTGCAGGCCATGGCGGCTTTGGGGCCGATAAGGGCAGTGCCCGCACCCAGCGCCCAGCCCGCCACATGCCAGAACGGCAGCATGGCTGAAGGGCGCGTGCGATGCGTAAGCATGAGCTGGTTGAAGGTGGAAAGATGTGCCTGCTCCTGCGCGGCCATGTGACGGATTTCGCCCGCAACAGGATGGTGCTTCAGCACGGCAAGCTGCCCCGCATAGATACGCTGTGCGCCATATTCGCCTGCGTGATCGACCCGCAGCATGCGCGCAAGTGTTTCCGCGTTATCGCCAGGCAGTGGGGGCTTAGAGTGCATGCGCATCCTTTTTCTGTTTGAGATACATATAGGAAGCGGCGAGGCATAATCCAAGGGCGCACAGCGCATTCCATGTTGCCATAGAAATACCTAGAAACGCAGCCGATACCGCATTGCAGGCAACCAAGGGCGCGCCCATGATTTGGCTGCGGATATCTTCCACACTGCCAGAAAGGGCGCTGGCACTGCACCCGCCTGCCTCTACTATCCAGCCCTGCTCGATACCTACATGGCGCAGCGCAATGGCGGCGGTGGTGAGCCAGCCCACTATGGCCATAACCAGCAGCACGCGCAGGTGTGGCCTGAGCGCAGGGACAAAGGCGAGCGCCCCCGCAACCATCGGCACGATGTAAGGATAGCGCTGCAACATGCAGTAATGGCACGGCGCAAACCCCAACCCATATTGCGTGAAGGCCGCAAATAACAACGGCCCAGCCCCGCCAAACAGCAAGAACAGCGCAAGTGCACGAGGGGTGTTGAGGAAGGAATATCGCATGGCGTTAACCATACAGTAACATTCATGCGCTAGGCTACACTAAAAATAATGAGAGAATTGTAATGGCATTTGGCGATATATTAAAAAAAGCGGCTCAAGATAAGGGCTTAACTAGCAAAGCAGCAGCAGATGAAGTTGGCGTAAAATTAACGCAGTGGAATGCATGGTGCGATGGCACAGAATTGCCTAATCGATCGATGCTATTCTTGATTCAAAATAATTTGGAATTTCCTAAAGAGACACATGAAGCCCTGAAGAATAGCCTAAGCGCTCCTATATCTGCATCAGCCGACACTCAAACGGATGCTGTTCCCAAACGCCCTCGTGGGAGGCCACGTAATGTTGAGGCATCGAAGCCAGTTCAGACACCACCTACTGAGCCTCCATTTGAACCAGATGCTACCATTAAGCCTGCTTCGGCATTGGACAGAGCAGTATCGGAAAAACTTGCAGAAATACATCAATCCAAAGCGTGGCTTGCAAAGCAAATGAATCTTTCAGAGGATAGGCTTTCGGCGTATTTAGAGCATGGCATTAAACAACCTGCTGTAGCTGAGAAAATGGCCAATTTATTGGGGATGAAGCCTGATACTATTTTAGGATTCCGTGGGAGTAAAAAGACATCAGGGCCTGCAGCTGAAAAGTGGCACGAAGTATTCAAGCCGCATTCCCCAGAAGCAAAGCTTATCATTAGCGGAAAATGTGTGTTTGATAGGATTACGCAAGGGTTGGCGCTAAACAAAGAATTGTCCGAACAGATTATTTCGGCAGTTATCTCAGAAGATAAACTTCACGTTGAAATGCCAGCTTTCATGAAAGATGCCCTTGGCGATGAAAACGCGCTTTTATGGAATGTAGGTATGAAAGCACTGGCGGAGATGCATGAAGACCCGTTTTTAGATCTGCGTAATCAGGATTTGTCACGCAAGAATCTTGAGGGATTTGATTTGAGCAATAGCGATTTACGCGGTGCGAAATGGCCTGCCCAAGACAGACATATGAAGGGTATGAAGCTTAATTCTTCTGTTCTGCATGATGGCAAACCAAACGCCATTAACCCAGATTACGCCAGATTACCCCGAGCTGTGCTGGATATTATTGGCCAACAAGGGAAATCGCGCTAGGGCACAATACAGGCCTTGACGCCACCCCATTTGCGGCTAGGATGCGCCCCGCAAGACAGAGTGCCCCTGTGGTGGAATTGGTAGACGCGCTAGACTCAAAATCTTGTATCCGCAAGGGTGTGTCGGTTCGAGTCCGACCGGGGGCACCAATATACATAGTTTCAACATGAGTATGGTGGCCTGCTAACTGCATCTGTTGCTGTACCTGCTTAATATTGGAAAAAATCTGTAGTTACTAATGTAGCAAATTAGGGTATTTATTCGGCATTGCATGCACCCAGATGGATATAGCTATGTTAGAAAATGCCTTGAGGAATTTAATTGCTAATACCGCAGTTGCCGTACGACGCTTTCCATTACCCGTTCTGTTCAGCGCATTTTTTTGCATCGTTTCTATTAGTAGCACTAGCCAACGCGACCTGAAAGAAACCATTCTGTATATTTTATTTTGCGGCGGTTTCTGGTTTATTGCGTTGAAATTATTTGCAGAAAGCCGCGCTTGGACGTCTGCGCGTTATTATCTGGTGGGTATGGCTGTTTTTGCGGTCATTGCATGGCACCTTTCTGTGGCAAATGATGCATCGTTACCATTCCATTTTTTGGGCTCAGGATTGTTCTTGAGTATTTTTATAGCGCCTTTCCTAAACAAGCAGGCGACCAGTGAGCAGATATGGGTGTTTAATTACCGCCTCTGGATTCATATCGGCTTTACGATTCTAGCTGCGATAGTACTTTATCTTGGGCTTTGTGCCGTGATTGCAAGCCTGGATGTACTTTTTGGCATTTCATTTTACAGCAATTTTTATGGTGATGTATGGCTGGTGGTGGCAACGTTCTTCTCGCCCCTTCTTGCCATGGCGGGCATACCGAAGCAACTGGATGAAACCAAGCAAGATTATCCAAAAGCAATCAGGATTATTTTATCTTATATCATGCTGCCGTTATTATGTATTTACGCGGTCATCCTCTATGGGTATGGCGCAAAAATACTTGTGAGTTGGGAGCTGCCCAAGGGTAATATCGCGTATTTGATATCGGCATTTGGTGCTACGGGAATTATAGCGTATCTTGCAAGTTACCCGCTGCACCGTGAACAGGGAATTATTGGGCTGTTTAGCCGATATTTTTTCAAGCTATTGCTAGTCCCGCTTGTGCTTTTAGCCATTGGCATTGGCATTCGCATACGTGAATATGGTGTGACTGAGGAACGCTATGGTATTGCATTATGCCTTGTATGGCTTGCATTGTCGGCTCTTTGTGTGCTTACAAAACCGAGCAATCAGGGTCCGAAACTTGTTTTCTCTAGCATTGTTATCCTTTTGATTGCGGCATCGTTTGGGCCCTGGAGTGCTGTAAGCGTTTCCACATGGAGCCAGTTAGGCCGATTAGAAACGCTTTTGGAAAAGAATCAGGTGCTGGTGAAAGGTGCAATACAGAAGCCTAAAGAGCCACTAAGTGGAGCAGATCGCGTCGCTATCAGCTCTGTTATGGATTATGTAGTGCAAACAAAAAAAACAGACTACATGAAGCCGTGGTTTGCACATCTTCCCGATGCAACCATTCACAAGGCGCGGGAAGAATTTAGCTATGGAGCTCCAGAGTATCAAAATTATGGCGGTCGCATAGTGCAAGATATGGGTATTGACTATGTGGAGCAATACAACCGAAATGCAGATGTAGAGTCTGTTAATTTTAGCTTTCATAGTAACTGGTGGAACCAGCCCTCCATTGACATCGCGGGCTATGACATACTCATAAGACAAATAGACCATTACACAGATCGAGCAGGTTCTGTAGTAGACATCTCAGCAGGCAATGAAGATGTAAAATTACACATAAGATTAACGCCGCCTTCTACTCAATACGTGGTGACGGTACTTGGTACGAATGAAGAGGTTGTTTTTAATCTTGAAGATTTGATTGTGCGGCTCAACGAAGATGCAGGAAATAAGGACACAAAAAACATTGAAAATTTTATCATGGAAAAAGAGTCTTCTACGCTAACAATCCGACTGATTGTAAACAGTGTGTATGGTAAATTTGTGAAAGATAGTAAGAAACCGCAAATTTCATCTATCAATTCATCGCTTATGATAAAAAGGAAGTGATGTAATTTATCATGAGCTACAATGCCTTGTGGTGGAATTGGTAGATGTGCTAGATTCAAAGTCTTGCAACTGTAAGCGTGATTAAGCCCCACCGCCAGAATCAACTGCTGTGATGGCCGCGTTTGTGGCATCGATGGTAACCCACATATACATGATGCATTTAAATCCTGAGTCTGGGTTTTCTGATAACAGCTTTACAACCCATGTGCTGTTATCTTCGCGAAACGTAACAGATTCCAGATAAGGCGTGCTGAACATGCCATTTTTATCGGTTACTGCGCGTTCTGTTGCAATGGTAATGGCGTCTTCTTTGGATATCATGCGGTTACTCGTATGTTGCGCTGTGGCTGCATGGGGAAACATACACATAATGATCAGACAGCGGATTATAGTCTGAATTGGCATGAGATATACCCGTTATTAGATATAGCATTAGTAAAGCTAACCTGACTAATTTAGCTCAATGGCAAAGCTTGGATGATGCAAAACATACCATGTCGCAGGATCTTCTTCTGCGACTGAATTGTAATTTAGTAGGGACTGTTTGCTTAGAAGCAGTAGATAACGATTACCTTTTTGATAATAGCTATCTGCGGTTTGTGAGGAAATTGTTTTGCTCATTATATTAACAAATATATTACCGCTTGCGCTTCCCTTAAGAGACGAGGAGACCTTAAAATCAAACAGATAAGAAGAATCTAAGGTACTAAATCTTGTCTTTCGTTTTATTGTGACGCCTGTGTATTCAGCAATAACTATTGTATCACTGTCATCAATCATGTTTTTAATGATTTTCTCATACCCCAACGCACCAAAATTTTTATTACTCGCCTCTTCTACTTTAGTAGATACTGCATATGCAGGACTATAAATTGATACAATTCCTAGTATGAAGAGATAAAATGGTTTCATATTGTTCCTAACATTTAATAGATAGATTGTATGGTAAATGATAACCATTATTCATCACATTAGCCAGTTATAGAAGGAAAATGGAACCTATTGGCCATCGGACACGTCTACTTACGTGCTTTTGATATAAAAAACGCATTCGTATTGCTGTCCATACGCTTCTATTCGTTGGTAGTTTGTATATTAATATGCTTTATTCAAACATCGCGGAACGTGTGATTACTACTGCGCGAGGTGATGCGTAAGCCGATTTCGACCGAGAGTATACATAGTCTGGTAAGGTAGAAATTATCTTCCATAAGAGATTTACTGAAAAAGGCTTGAGGACTGATTATGCGATTAGCGGCGTTTATTCGTGCGAATATGAACCCCATTGCGACAGAGTGGGAAGATTTTGCTAAGACATTAAGCCCTGCGGCAGATGATATGAGCCCGCTTGCTTTGCGTGACCACATTCGGGAAATTTTGGCGTTCATTGCCGATGATATCGAATCGCATCAGACCGATGCACAGCAGGTTGAAAAATCGCGTGGCGAAAAACCTCAGAATGCAAAACGCAGTGCTGCTGAAGTCCACGCATCGCTGCGCCATGCGGGTGGGTTCAACATGGACCAGATGGTATCGGAATACCGTGCGCTGCGTGCAAGCGTGGTGAATTTATGGGATGCGCAATTATCTGCGTCGACCCGCACCGACATTCGGGATTTAACCCGTTTTCATGAATCGATTGATCAGGCGTTGACCGAATCAATTTCAGATTACTCAAAGAAAATAGAGCATTCAAGAAACCTGTTTCTAGGTATTTTGAGCCATGATTTGCGTACCCCTATAAGCGTTGCGCGTATGTCGGCAGAGCTGGTACTACGTATGGGAGAGGCTGCTATGAATGAGCGCCAGTCGATGCTGATTTCTCAGGTATTGAGCAGCGCCGATCGTGCCACAGAAATGATAGACCAGCTGCTAGATTTAACCCGCGTCAGGCTTGGTTCGGGCGTTCCGATTATCAAGGCGCCGATGAATTTGGGGTATGTTGCCAAGCAGTTGGTGGATGAAATGCGCACCAAACATCCCGAGCGGATTTTTACACTTGAAATTGCGGGCAATACAGACGGCGAATGGGATAAACCTCGTATTGGCCAGGTATTTTCAAACCTGTTGGGCAATGCGGTGCAGTACTCTTTCAAAGAGTCACCGATTGCAGTTGTGGTAAAAGAAGAAGCGATAGATGTGGTGTTATCCGTGCATAATGAAGGTGTGCCGATTCCTCCCGATGCTATTGGCCGTATATTTGAGTCGCTGGTGCGCGTAGAGGCAGAGACATATTCGGAAGAGCAAAGTGATGTGCAAACGAGCCCAGTTAATTTGGGGCTGGGGCTTTACATTACCAAAGAGATTGTTGCTGCACATGGGGGAACCATTGGTGTAACTTCATCCGAGCAAGCTGGAACGTTATTTTCTGTGCATTTCCCACGTACACAAAAAGAGCCAGCATAGGTGTAAGCAAAGTATAGCAAGCGCGCGAGAGTAATCGCTCTATTGACTATCGTGCAGAACACCCTAAATTGCGATGCATGAAGAAACGTTACTTTATCATAGCTGCAATTGTACTGTTGTTTATTGGCAGCTTATTTACCAACGCGCCGTATCAATATGTGACGGCGCGGACGATTGAAAACGTGCGGGTGAAGGATAAACAGATTTCGACCGAGAGTAATAAACAATCGGGCGATGTGGAAAGTACGTATCTGATTTACACCAACCATGGCGTGTTCAGGAATGACGATGCTGGGTGGCATTTGAAATTTAATAGTAGCGATGTCTATGGGGTGCTTGAAATTGGCGCGACTTACCGCATGAAAGTGTATGGCTGGCGCATTCCGATTCTGAGTATGTATCCGAATATTGTGAAGGCGGAAGAGACTGCACCGCCTGTAAGTGTGACTGAAACCAAAACAAAGGATAAAGACGATGAGCGCCGTTAAAAAAGACCGTGATGTCGAAAAAACCTATAGCCGCGAAGAAACGATTGAAAAGCTGGAGCGGCTGGTGGAAAGCCTGAAAACAGGCGAGGCGTTTGAGATTTCGGTGGCGGGTGAGCGCTTGTATGTGCCTGCGAGTGCCGAGCTTAGCATTGAGCACGAGCGCGAAGACGGAGTGGATGAGCTGGAATTTCAATTACGCTGGAAGCGTTAAGTACATGGATGACACGTTGGTGGTAAAAGATAGCAACGGTACTGTGCTTGCTGATGGCGATACAGTAACGCTTATCAAAGATTTGAAAGTGAAGGGTGCTAACGTAACGCTTAAGCGCGGTACGGTGGCAAAGAACATACGCCTGACATTTGATGCAGATGAAATTGAATGCAACGTGGAAAAAGTGCGCGGGCTGGTGCTGCGCACCGAATTTGTGAAGAAGGCTTAGCTCCGCCAGCGCAAGGTGCGCTCTTTGAGGGGATTGGTAAATGGCCGCGCTTCAGCACATGATGCGAGGTATTCTTTTTTCAGCCGGTAATACCACAAGGCCTGTGCATCGGCATCGCCCAGCAGCATAAGAGGGGGATGCTCTGCACGTAATCCTTCCTGCTGCTTGCGCACAATATCCATATCCTGCCCGATGAATCGCTTACCGAATGGGCGCACGAGGGGAAGGATGGCATTGGCAAACCCGATATCGGAATAGAAGAACTGATGCAGCTGCGTTTCGTTGGCTGACACGGGCGTGAGTGCGGTGAGCAGCAGCACGTTTTTGGTGCCGAGTGTGATATGCTCCATGCGCAGACCCGGAAGCTGGAAGCTGATTTCGGTCGAGCGCTGAGTGCTGCCACCGAGAATTTTATACGCACGTGAGTTGGAAGAGGGGCTGTGGCGCACCATGGCAAAGCCCAGCGGGCGGGGTGCAAACTTTTTCTCTTTGATATGCATCGAACGTGCCGTGCGCCACCACCATGCACGATGCACATACGGCCCGTGAGAGGGATCCATCAGGCCAATGACCGCATGGTCGATATCACAGGGGAATACAACACTGTCCACTATGCGGAACCCACCTTTGAGAGGGATGGGCATAGCAGGAGGGGCGGGAGGTTCGGCGCTCGCGAGGGCATCCTTGAAATACACCCAGATAAGCCCGTCTTGCTCTGTGCAAGGATAGTTGCCTGTTTTTATTTTGCTGATATCGGTTTTATCATCGGCAAGGGAGGGAATCTCTATACAGGTGCCTGAGCTGTCGAACTTCCAGCCGTGATAGCAACATTCGATTGCGCAGCCATCAAACCTACCATGACGCAGGGGAATACCTCGGTGTGGGCAAAAATCGCGCAGGGCAAAGACCGTATTATCATCGGCGCGGCCAAGCAGTACCTGCTCGTCAAGCAAAGTGAGTGCCAGCGTTTTGCCAGCCGCAAGCTGGGATGCATGGCACGCCACATACCACATATTGCGTAAAAACTGAGAGTCTGGAAGCTGCATATGCTTAGCGCTAGCAGCCCCTCGCGCTGGTGTCTACTGTAAGCGTATTATCTGTGTGGATGGAGCCACACCTTATGGCTGTGTAATGCTAGCAATAAATCACTGGTTGATTTTGAGTGGTTTTTTGGGCAATCTGGATTCAATAAACATTAAAACCGTGAACACGCGGTAATCGCACAGGGGAAGTCATGCTTAAAAATATACCAATTGGCTGGAAGTTTCAGCTTAGCACACTTGCATTTGTTATCTGCATTGCAGCACTTGTGTTTTCGTACAAAGCCAAGATTGATGAAGTTATTACATTTGCTGAGCAAGAGAAAGTAGGCAATGCCTATCAGCGTGCGGTGATGC
>JAIXZB010000019.1 GCA_027489915.1 Rickettsiales bacterium
CCCTTCTCCGCCAACACCTTCGTAATCGCAGCCGTCAACGACGTCTTGCCATGATCCACGTGACCAATCGTCCCAATGTTACAATGCGGTTTCGTCCGTTCAAACTTTTCCTTAGCCATGACTAGCTCCTATTCCTATCTCGTTATGCAACTTTTGCTTTAATTTCTTCGGCCACATTGCTCGGTACTTCGGCATAGTGGCTGAACGTCATCGAATAGCTCGCACGTCCTTGGCTCATCGAGCGCAACGTGTTCACATATCCAAACATTTGTGCGAGTGGCACCTGTGCATTCACCACACGTGCATTTCCACGCTGGTCCATACCCTGCACCGTACCACGGCGGCTGCTCAAATCCCCGATAACATCACCGAGGTAATCATCAGGCGTCACCACTTCTACTGCCATGATTGGCTCAAGAAGCTTGGGACCCGCTTTCGCCATACCTTCGCGGAAAGCAGCACGTGCAGCAATTTCAAACGCCAGCGCGCTCGAATCCACATCGTGATATGCACCATCGGTCAGCGTTGCTTTAAAATCGATGACAGGGAAGCCTGCAAGCACGCCCGAACCCAGCATCGCCTCAAGTCCTTTTTCCACGCCTGGGATATATTCCTTAGGCACCGAACCACCCACTACTTTCGATTCAAACAAGAATCCAGCACCTGGCTCTTGCGGCTCAAACGTAATGATAACGCGCGCGAACTGACCCGAACCACCCGATTGCTTTTTGTGGGTGTAATCTTCTTCATATGATTTGCTGATGGTCTCACGGTAAGCCACCTGCGGCGCACCGATATTCGCATCCACTTTGTAGGTACGGCGCAAAATATCGATTTTAATATCAAGGTGCAATTCACCCATACCCTTCAAGATAGTCTGACCAGTCTCATGGTTGGTCGAAACGCGGAACGAAGGATCTTCTGCAGCAAGCTTCGAAAGCGCAACACCCAACTTCTCCTGATCCGCTTTCGATTTCGGCTCAACCGCAATCTCAATTACAGGCTCAGGGAATTCCATTTTCTCAAGAATCACCGGCTTGTTCATATCGCACAGCGTGTCGCCGGTGCGTGTGTCTTTCAAACCAGCCAGCGCCACGATATCGCCAGTGAAGGCTTCTTTGATATCTTCACGGTTGTTCGCATGCATGAGCAACATACGACCCACGCGCTCTTTCTTATCTTTGGTCGAGTTGAGCACTGTCATACCCGATTCGATTTTACCCGAATAGAGACGGCAGAACGTGATGGTGCCCACAAACGGATCATCCATGATTTTGAATGCAAGCAGCGAAAGCGGCTCAGAATCATCAGGCTTGCGCAGCAATTTCGCTTCGTCCTTGCTGTTAGGGTCAATCCCCTCAAGCGCACCACGATCGAGTGGGTTTGGCAGGTAATCCACCACCGCATCCAAGAGAGGCTGAACGCCTTTATTTTTGAACGCCGAACCACACAGCATTGGCACGAACGAAAACGTTACCGTACCCTTACGAATGCACCGCTTCAGATCCGCAATGCTTGGCTCTTCGCCGCCGAGATACTTCTCAAGCAGCACATCATCTTGCTCAACCGCAGTCTCAATCATTTTCTCGCGGTATTCTTTTGCTTTCGCTGCATACTCAGCAGGAATCTCTACTTCTTCAAACGATGCACCAAGCGCTTCATCCGCCCACACAATCGCTTTCATTTTTACAAGGTCAATCACGCCACGGAATTCGTCTTCACCGCCCAGTGGCAACTGAAGCACGAGTGGGCGCGCACCAAGGCGCTCAATCATCATATCCACGCAACGGTAGAAATCTGCCCCTACGCGGTCCATTTTATTCGCAAAACAAATACGCGGCACGCTGTATTTATCTGCCTGACGCCATACAGTCTCCGTTTGCGGCTCTACGCCTGCAACCGAATCCAGCACCGCAACCGCACCATCGAGAACACGCATCGAACGCTCTACTTCAATCGTGAAATCTACGTGGCCTGGGGTATCAATAATGTTAATGCGGTGATCATCCCACATACAGGTGGTCGCAGCCGAGGTAATCGTAATACCACGCTCCTGCTCCTGCTCCATCCAGTCCATCGTTGCTGCACCTTCATGCACTTCACCGATTTTGTGGCTACGGCCTGTGTAATACAGAATGCGCTCGGTCGTCGTCGTCTTACCCGCATCGATGTGCGCGCAGATTCCGATGTTACGGTATTTATTAAGTGGCGTAGTACGTGGCATGATGCTTCTCTGATTCCCTGTGTGATTCTACCAACGATAGTGCGAGAAAGCGCGGTTCGCTTCTGCCATACGGTGGGTGTCTTCGCGTTTCTTTACTGCCGAACCACGGCCTTGCGCCGCATCCAGCAACTCACCTGCCATGCGTGCACGGGTGGTTTTCTCACCACGGTTGCGCAGTGCATTGATAATCCAGCGGATCGCCAAAGCCTGACGGCGGCGCGGACGCACTTCCGTTGGCACCTGATAGGTTGCACCACCCACGCGGCGCGAACGCACTTCAATCGCAGGGGCAACGTTTTCAATCGCTTTGCTGAAGGTCTCAAGCGGGTCTTTGCCCGTTTTTTCCTTCACGATGTCAAACGCACCGTAAACAATCTCCTCAGCAGCCGAACGCTTGCCATCATACATGAGCGAGCTCATGAATTTGCTGACAACCTTGCTACCGAATTTCGCATCGGGATGAACTTCGCGTTCTTTCGCGGCGTGACGACGTGACATAATACCCTCTTATTTCGGACGTTTCGCGCCGTAGCTCGAACGACGCTGTTTACGGTTAGCAACACCCTGCGTATCGAGTACGCCGCGGATGATGTGATAACGAACCCCTGGCAAATCTTTTACACGACCACCGCGAATCAGCACTACCGAGTGCTCTTGCAAATTGTGGCCTTCACCAGGAATGTAAACCGTAACTTCCTTGGAGTTGCTCAATCGGACCCGAGTGATCTTTCGGAGAGCCGAGTTTGGCTTCTTAGGAGTCATGGTACGGA
>JAIXZB010000036.1 GCA_027489915.1 Rickettsiales bacterium
AGAGGCGGTGAAGGCAGCGCGTACTATCGGTGGTGGCGGCACGTTTGAGCCACTGAGAGATGCGCCAAGTATTCAAAAACAATGCGATTTACCACAAGCACCGCCTGCGAATGGTGCTGTGCGCCGTTAGGTGTGGTTAGGGCAGCACGTAACTCATGGTGCATAGTTCGATTGCGGTGCTTAGGTTATAGGTAGAAATGGGGCTTGCGACAGATGCGCTTTGGCTCGTGCATCGTTGCGCTGAGGTAGTGGGTGCGGCAGTCCATTCGCGTGCGCCTAGTAGTTTGCCGGTAGAGGCAATTCCATCATCCATTTTGGTATCAATATTCCATGCTTCATCGACTTTGAGGGTGCCTTTACCATAGCCTGTTGTGCCAGTTGATACGGCGCCTACATGCAGGTAATTGAGCGAGCGACCATAGTAATCCAAGTAGCGTATTTGGTAGGCAGTGTTTTCTGGCCCTGGAGGGTAGGTGACGCCAAGCATTTGGGCATCGCCATTTCCTGGCACATCGATATAGACATAAGAGCCTTCAATAAGCCCTGCGCGTGCAAGCATGGGGAAGACATTGCCGATTTCACGAACTACTGAAAACGTAACCTGCCCATCGCCATTGCCGTTGCACACGCCATTAGCTGCGGTGGGGTTTGCGTTGGCGGGGCAGAGTGCGGTGAGGCGGTTCCAGAAGGATTCGGCGTTGGGCATGTCGCCTGGGAGTGCCATGTATTTATCGCGGAAGGAGAGAACGGCGGTTTCGTATTTGGTGAAATTGGTTTGGTATTTGCGCAGTTCGGCGGCGCGTATGAGGGATTGGCCGGCCAGAATGCCACCCGTGAGCAGGCCGAGGATGACGAGAACAATGGAAAGCTCGATTAAACTGAAGGCAGATGGATGTGGGTAGTGTACGGCCATTTAATGCTGCTACTGTTAAATACTATTCACATTAGCAGCTTTTACCGTGTTGTGAAATGCTAATAGAGGCTAGGCTGCTAACGCTTTGAACCGAATACGTTTTGGCGTGGCTTGCTCGCCCAAGCGTTTTTTGCGGTCTTCTTCGTAGTCGTGGTAATTGCCTTCGAACCATTCGACGTGGGAATCCCCCTCGAACGCCAGAATATGGGTGGCGACGCGATCTAAGAACCAGCGGTCGTGGCTGATGACCACTGCGCAGCCTGCGAAGCTGGTGAGGGCATCTTCGAGCGCGCGCAGCGTTTCGACATCCAGATCGTTGGTGGGTTCATCGAGTAGTAGCACGTTGGCGCCTGTTTTGAGCATTTTGGCGAGATGCACGCGGTTGCGTTCACCGCCTGACAGCGTGCCGACTTTTTTCTGCTGGTCACTGCCTTTGAAGTTGAAGGCAGCGCAGTAGGCGCGGGATTTGACTTTGACTTTGCCCAGTTCAATCTCTTCGTTGCCGCCGGAGATTTCTTCCCAGACGGTGGCTTTATCGTTCAGCGCATCGCGTGATTGATCGACATAGCCGAGCTTGACGGTTTCACCCACTTTGAAGCTGCCTGCATCGGCGGATTCGCCGCCGGTTATCATGCGGAATAAGGTGGTTTTACCCGCACCGTTAGGGCCAATAATGCCGACAATGCCGCCAGGGGGAAGGCGGAAGGAAAGATTGTCGATGAGTAAGCGGTCGCCAAAGCCTTTTTTCAGTTCTTCGGCTTCAATCACTGTGTCGCCAAGGCGTGGGGGGGCGGGGATAACAATTTGCGCGGTGGTCGTGCGTTTTTCGGCCTGTTCGGCGACCATTTCTTCATAGGCCTTGAGGCGGGCTTTGGATTTTGCTTGGCGTGCTTTGGGGCTGGAGCGCACCCATTCGAGTTCATCCTTAATCGCTTTCTGGCGGGCGGATTCTTCGTTTTCTTCTTGGGAAAGCTGCTTGGCTTTTTGATCGAGCCAGGCGCTGTAATTGCCCTCGTAAGGGCGGCCTTCGCCGCGGTCTAGTTCTAACGTCCAGCTGGTGATGTTATCGAGAAAATAGCGATCATGGGTGACCATAACCACGGTGCCAGGGTAGTTTTTGAGGAAGTTTTCAAGCCATGCGACCGATTCAGCATCGAGATGGTTGGTAGGTTCATCGAGCAGCAGCATATCGGGTTTTTCGAGCAGCAGGCGTGCGAGGGCAACGCGGCGCTTTTCTCCGCCTGAGAGTTTTTTTACATCGGCATCTGACGGTGGGCAGCGCAGTGCATCCATGGCGATATCGGCTTCGCGTTCGATATCCCACGCGCCGGCAGCATCGATTTTATCTTGTAGGCTTGCGGCTTCGTCGGCGACATCGTCCGAGTAGTCGGCCATGATTTCGTTATAGCGATCGAGCAGGGCTTTTTTCTCAGCTAAACCATCGAGCACGTTTTCGCCTGCGGTTTTGGTTTCATCGAGATGGGGTTCTTGCTCGAGGAAGCCGACCTTCAGGCCTTCGGCTGCCCATGCTTCGCCGTTGAATTCGCAGTCGCGCCCTGCCATAATTTTGAGCAGGGTGGATTTACCCGAGCCGTTATGGCCGACAATGCCGATTTTGGCGCCGGGGAGGAAGGAAAGCCAGATATCCTTGAGGACGGTTTTGCCGCCTGGATAGTTTTTGGTAAGGCCTTTCATTACATAGACATACTGCACCATTTTTTTCTCCTATGTGCCCTTTGCGCTGAGATCCCCGCGACGAGCGCGAGGATGACGGGGGTGTGTAGTTACCATGCAAAGCATGGTAAGAATTTAAGATGGGATTGGTGTAGTGGGAGATGGGCAGATTGGCAAGGGGGAGGTTGCAGGGGGACGTA
>JAIXZB010000075.1 GCA_027489915.1 Rickettsiales bacterium
CCAGAAGCACTCAACAAAGAACAAGTTGATGCAAGCAAACTGCAACGTGAACGTGCGGTGCTTATTGACCAGGCTGTAGCTTCAGGCAAACCTGCAGAAGTAGCCGAAAAAATGGTGGAAGGCCGCATCCGCAAATACTACGAAGAAGTCGTATTGCTTGAACAGTTATTCGTGATTGATGGCAAAACCAAAATTGCAGATGTTGTCAAAGCCACAGAAAAAGATGCTGGAGCGCCCATTACACTGGCCGCATTCGAGCGCTTTGCACTGGGTGAAGGCATTGAAAAACAAGAAGATGACTTTGCTGCAGAAGTGGCTAAAGCCGCAGGTGTTGCGTAAGCACCCCTTTTCTCTTTTAAACAAAGGCCAGAGGCATCCCCTCTGGCCTTTTGTTTTTTCCGCCAAGTGGCTTGCGCTTGTTATTATATTTCGCTAGCTTCGCGCAGATTAGCGAAAGAGCATATTTCATGACCAAAGCAGACATTGCACCAACCCCTAAATATAAACGCATATTAGTAAAAGTATCAGGCGAAGCCTTGATGGGCGATAAAGGCTTTGGACAAGACCTTAAAACCATTCAGCATATTGGTAACGATATAAAACAACTCTCAGATATGGGGGTTGAAGTATGTATCGTTGTGGGAGGTGGCAATATCTTCCGTGGCATCTCTGGTGCTGCGCAAGGAATGGAGCGCTCAAGCGCGGATTATATGGGAATGTTGGCTACCGTATTGAACGCACTCGCGATACAAAACATTCTCGAACAAAAAGGTATGGAAACCAGAGTACTTTCCGCCATTGAAATGAAAGAAATAGCCGAACCCTACATTCGCCGCCGCGCCATGCAACACATGAAACGCGGACGAATTGTTATTTTTGCTGCAGGTACAGGCAATCCCTATTTCACAACCGACACAGCTGCTGCTCTGCGCGCCTCAGAAATGAATTGTGACGCTATGCTCAAAGGAACGCAGGTTGATGGGGTATATGATAGCGATCCCAAGAAAAACCCCGAAGCCAAACGTTTTGAAACCCTTACTTTTCATGATGTGCTCTCTAAAGATTTACGCGTAATGGATGCAACCGCCATTGCACTCGCGCGTGAGAGCAATATTCCAATTTTAGTATTCTCGATTCGTGAACCTGGAGCGTTTAGTCGCGTGGTGTGCGGCATCGGCGATTATACCATCATCAGCAACAGCAAATAATTACTTTCAAGGAGCATTTCCATGAGCGATACGCAAGAACTACAGCGCCGTATGGATGGCGCACTCAAAACCCTCCATCATGAATTTGGCGGTCTTCGCACAGGGCGCGCAAGCCCCAGCCTACTTGATGTTGTGCAGGTGGAAATGTATGGAAGCCACATGCCCATTTCGCAACTTGGCACGGTGAGTGCACCAGAACCACGCATGCTTACTGTTCAGGTGTGGGATAAAACAGCCGTAAAAGCGGTCGAAAAAGCTATTGCAAACGCCAATCTTGGCGTCAACCCATCGGCTGATGGGCAGCTTATTCGTGTTCCCATTCCTCCGCTTTCGGAAGACCGCCGCAAAGAAATGGTAAAAGTAGCGGGTAAATATGCCGAACAAGCCAAAGTTGCCGTTCGCAACGTGCGCCGTGATGGTATGGATTCGCTAAAAGCACAGGAAAAATCAGGCGCAATTTCTGAAGATGCATTGCGCAAATCTTCAGACCAGATTCAGAAACTCACCGATGATTACGTAAAAAAGGTTGATGAAGCGCTGGTTGTAAAAGAAAAAGAAATTATGGCTGTATAGGCATCATGCACGCGTTATCGGCTACAGATATGCCCGCCGAAAGCGCTGCAAAACAGCCATCGCACATTGCTATCATTATGGATGGCAACGGCAGATGGGCACAACAACGCAGCCTACCCCGCAAAATAGGGCATAAGCAAGGTGCAGAAGCGCTGAGATCAATACTCGAGTATTGCCAGAATCTTGAATACCTCAAGCATCTCACTGTTTATGCGTTTTCATCTGAAAACTGGAAGCGCCCTAACGATGAGGTAAGCGATTTAATGGATCTGCTCGCCCATTACCTCACACGCGAAAGTAAAACGCTGCATAAACAAGGTGTCCGCATGCGCTTTATTGGTGATCGCAGCCGCCTTTCCAAAGATATTGCCCACGCAGTAGGGGAAGTTGAAGAACTCACAGAAAACAATGATGTTTTTACACTCGTCATCGCACTAAGCTATGGGAGCAGACAAGAGCTAGTGAGAGCCATGCAAGAGATTGCATCACGAGTCGCCAGTGGCTCACTTGAAGTGGGTAACATTAACGAGCAATCTATAGCTAAATCGCTAGATACAAGCGACCTACCAGACCCTGACTTATTGATTCGCACCGGGGGCGACCAACGCTTGAGCAACTTCTTATTATGGCAATCAGCTTACACTGAGTTGTATTTTACTGAGGTGCTCTGGCCAGATTTTACGCCCGATCACCTGAGGCAAGCCATAGAATGCTTTGGTATGCGCGAACGTCGCTTCGGAGCGCGTAGCTAGTGACAAGCAATCTCACGCAACGCATTATCACAGGCTTTATTGCAGGCTTCATTACTCTTGGGGCTACGCTATTGCACCCCTACAGTTTTATCGCACTTATTGTTGTTATGACTGCAATAGGCGCCAAAGAATGGCTGCGACTAGGATGCCATATATATCCTGACAACAAAGTAAAACAGAGAGCATTTGGAA
>JAIXZB010000059.1 GCA_027489915.1 Rickettsiales bacterium
AAACTCACCGAAGCCGAGCGCGAAAAAATAGTCGTCCTCCCCATCACCATCGCGTGGGAAAACGAAGCCGCCATCACCGCCTACCTGCAAGAGCGCCTGCGCAGTTTCCGCGCCGCACCCCCCACCTTACTCTACGAAAAAATTCCCGAGTCCCAAGAAGCCATCTTCGAAACCGAGTCCACCGAAGAAAGCACAGACCACGTAAAGCCCTAAAACAAACTATCCTGCCCTAAATCCTTCGCCTTGGGCTTCTTAAACGGCTTATCTTTCACCGAATCCTCCCTCACTACCCCCACATCTCCATCCACAAAACTCACGCGCATCACCTGTTGCGCCGCCTCCGCGCGCGTAATCAGCGCACCATCTGCCCCGCGCACCAATGCAAACCCACGCGCCATCACAGCGCGCACATCCATAGTTTCTAGCACCCGCGAAAGCATCTGCACATGCTGCACCTTCTGCTGCAGCATCCCGCGCACACGCTCGCCTAAGCGCTCATTCGCAATCGCCACCGCATGCATTTTTTGCTGCAACACAGGCCGCAGCAATTCAGGTCGCATTGCATCACTCACGCGCAACAACTGCTGATGCTTCACCGCAACCAAACGCGGCAGCGAGGCCGCTAAACGCTCCGTCCAATCATCCAGCCGCTGTACGGCTACCGCCAACACTGCCTGCGGTTTTGGCAATGCATGCGCCAGCATTTCAATCCGCTCCTGCTGCTGCGCAATGTGCCTGTCTATCGCCCCCTGCATCCGCACGCCTTGGCTCATCAGCGCACTCATAAGCTCCCGCTTCACTGGCACCGCAAGCTCTGCCGCCGCCGTAGGAGTAGGCGCGCGCATGTCGGATGAAAAATCAATCAGCGTCGTATCCGTCTCATGCCCTACCGCCGAAATCAGCGGAATGCGCGAGCTTGCTGCCGCACGCACCACAATTTCTTCATTAAACGCCCACAGATCTTCAATCGACCCACCACCACGCGCCACAATAATTACATCTGGCTGAATCCCTTTTATGTTATTAAAACCCTCAATCGCCGCCGCAATTTTCGCAGCCGCCGCCTCACCCTGCACGGGCACGGGCCACACAATCACATGGCAGCCAAACCTATCGCTCAAACGGTGCAAAATATCCCGAATCACCGCACCCGTAGGCGACGTCACCACCCCAATCACCTGCGGCAAAAATGGCAACGGTTTCTTGCGCGCCGCATCAAACAACCCTTCCGCCGCAAGTAGCTTTTTACGCTTCTCAAGCAGCGCCATCAACGCCCCTTCGCCCGCAGGCTCCAGCGCCTCAATCACCAGTTGGTATTTCGATGAGCCTGGGTACGTCGTAAGTTTCCCACTCGCAATCACCTCCATCCCCATCTCAGGCTTGTGCGAGAGTTTGCTATAGGTCCCCTTCCAGCAGACCGCATCAATCAGCGCTTTGTCATCCTTCAAACTCAAATAGCAATGGCCCGAAGCCGAGTTCACCCCAACCTTGCCCACCTCGCCGCGCACCCGCACAAAACCAAAATTATCCTCCACCACCCGCTTCACGCCCGCGCTGATTTCCGATACTGTATAGGCCTGTTGATTGTGTTTTATTTGCGTCATGATGCATCATTCCTCGTCATTCCCGCGCAGGCGGGAATCCAGCGCAAGCAGTTATAGCAATTAAATCCCAATCACAAATAATGACAAACCCTTTTCTCTCATGCTACTTACCTTTCATCATTCACCATTCACCATTCACAAAACTATGAACATCCTCATCATCGGCGCAGGCGGGCGCGAACACGCCATCATCACCTGCCTAAAGCGCACCAGCCCTAATGCAACACTTACCTGCAGCCCAGGCAATGCAGGCATCGCTGCCGATGTCACCTGCATTCCCCTGCCGACCCATGCCGATATTCTTGCACACTGCAAAGCAAACGCTACCAACCTCGTCATCATCGGGCCCGAACAACCGTTGGTTGATGGCCTCGCCGACACCCTGCGCGAAGCGGGCATCGCCACCTTCGGCCCAAGCGCGCACACCGCCCAGCTCGAAGGCTCAAAGGACTTCACCAAGCAGCTCTGTGACCGCTACAATATCCCCACCGCCGCCTACGCGACATTCGATAATGAGGCCGCAGCACTCGACTATCTCAAAACCCATCCCGCCCCCATCGTCATCAAAGCCGATGGTCTGGCCGCAGGCAAAGGCGTCACCGTCGCCATGAGCAATGATGAAGCCACAACCGCCATCCGCGATTGTTTCGCCGGTGCCTTTGGCGCCGCAGGTTCGCGTGTCGTTATCGAAGAATATATGGAAGGCGAAGAAATCAGCTTTTTCGCATTGTGCGATGGCACCCACGCCATTGCGTTTGCCAGCGCCCAAGATCACAAGCGCGTAGGCGAAGGCGATACTGGCCCCAACACCGGCGGCATGGGCACCTACTCGCCTGCACCCGCCTTCACTCCTGCGCTCGAATCTGGGGTCATGCGCAACATGATTCTCCCCACACTCCACGGCCTCGCTTCCGAAGGCACACCGTACATTGGTGTACTGTTCGCAGGCCTCATGCTCACCACACAAGGCCCCAAACTCATCGAATATAATTGCCGCTTCGGCGATCCCGAAACGCAAGTCATGCTCGCACGTTTCAATGGCGATCTCGCTGCCCTGCTGCTCTCCTGCGCCGTGGGTGATATCGATGCCAGCCACCATAGCTTAAGCGACACGCACGCCATCTGCGTTGTCATGGCCGCCAAGGGCTACCCAGCTGAAGTACAAAAAGGCACCGTCATTCGCGGGCTGAACGAAGCCGCAACCCACGCCACCATCCTGCATGCAGGCACCAATCATAACGGCCAAGATTTCACCGCAAACGGTGGCCGCGTGCTGGGCATCACCGCCACAGGCGATACGCTCAAAGAAGCCCAAACCAAAGCCTATAAAGCGGTCGATGCCATCGACTGGCCCGAAGGTTTCTGTAGACGCGACATCGGCTGGCGTGCAATGCAAGCACTCCATGCAAAAAATGCATAGTTTATCCCCGCATAATTGTAACATTACTACGCCATAAATTCCGTTCTTCAACGGAGATGCTTTATGCCTAACCAACCTTCACCCCATTCCCAACAACCATGGGAAGCCCAAATGCATGCGAGACGCATCGCAAAAGAAGCACCGCTCCTTGAAGAAATGAAAAACTGGATCAAGATCGGTGTTGATCCAATCACAGGGAAAGATACAATAACTGCTACAGCACAAATAGCTTTGACCAACTTGCTAGAACGCATCACCCTTGGAGAAACGCACCCGCAACGCCTTACTCCCATCGAATGGATTATAGAGGAGGCAAATACTCTCAAAACAAACTCACCTTCGCCACAATCCGATACTGTTAAACCCAGATCTTTCGTCAAGAATCCAAGCCTAAAAATCACCGCAGGCCTCACAAATAATAAAACAACAGGTGTCCACACAAGCCGCATCGAAGCAACAGGGTGTATCGCTGATTTCCTTCGTAAGTGGAGTAGTTTTACTCACTATCATCAATTATCGGGTCAAGACATCTCCAGCGCTCTAAATGAAGTCGCCTCATCTGCACAACAGCCGATTAGTAGAAGTGCAATTATCAGCGAAACAGATCGTATGCGCAAAGGGCGGGAAGTAGGCAAAAATTTTAAATGTCTTCACACTCATTGGGATGCAATCATGGAAGAACTTAATATCAACGAAACACAGGAAACACTGTCACTCAAAGAAGCTTTGGGCAAAGCCATCGCTGAAAAAGTACAAGCAAATTCCCGTTAAATCCTAGCGGCCATTCTCTTGATACGAGGGACTAATAGCCTCATAGCGCGCCCGCGCAGCCTTCCATGTCTCGCCCGCCTGCAACTCAAGCCTCGGAATAATTTGAGCGCCAAGCATGTAGTCTTCAACATCATAATGCAGCGCATCCTTATGACGCGTCTCAGTAAATCCAGCTTTCTTCCACACCTCCTCCAACCCCGCCGCACGCACAGCCGCAACAGGCACCAGCAAGTTAAACGCACCCATTCCCGTACTGTACGAATCTATTTTTCCAAGCAGCTTCAGTGCATCCACAGGGTCAAGCAAATGCCCCATGCCCTGTTCATCCTTAAAAATAGAGCCATCCGCATTGCGCTTCGCTAAAAGCGCAGTTGCCGTAAGCGCATAGTGCTTCGCGTCATCCATCACTCTGATCCACCTGCTCACGGTTAATCAGTGGCAACTGCGCCATACTGAACAGCAAGGTGATGCCCACA
>JAIXZB010000071.1 GCA_027489915.1 Rickettsiales bacterium
GATTGATCGCCGATATACGCAATGGTGGTAACGGGCGTGTTAAAGCGACGCGATAATTCAGCAGTCACCAGCAAGAAACGCACATCTTTTTCTTTCGCTCCATCGGGCCATTCGTGGGTATAGAGCAACTCGTAATCACGTCCCTTCGTCAGCACAATTTTAGCAAGGTTATCAATGGTCGCATGCGCTTCATAACTACGACGGTTAGTGACCAGCGCCACATGCCCACCGAGTTCATTTACACGTGCAATAAATGGTAACACGCCCGGCACAGCAACGGCGGCGCGCTGCTCCACCCAATCGCGCCATGTCTCAGGCGTGAAAGGTGCGCGCTTTTTATCCTGCATGATGTGATAGGAGATGTTGTTTAGCACCGTCTGATCGATATCGAGCACTACTGCAAAGTTAGGGGTGTGTTTTGCAGTACGTTCCACGTAGCGTGTAGCCTCGGCAAACCGTTGTTTGGAGAGGTGGTGCCACGCATCGGATTCTGCCACCCATAATGTATTCGCTTTGACGTTATAATTCTCTGAAACATGGCTACGTTTCCAATCCTCACGGGCGGGAGGAGAATCACATGCCGCAACTGTGAATGAAACAAATAACGCGACCAAACCCCAGAAATGACGCATGCAGCTCTCCCACCATGAATGCAAAATACATAGCGTTGCCAGCAGAAAAACACCACTGCAAATATCGCACAGTCCGCTTGCGCGCGCAGCTATGCTGGCAGCGGCGCACTGCAGCATTTTATGTGCTGCAACGCAACATTATAGATACCTAAAATACACTGAATATACCCCAGTAAAACCATAGAAATACTTGTGACGCAGCGCATGTAGACCTACTTGTTTCGGATACGGAATATGCTATTCTAAAACTGTGGATGGACTCCACATAAAACAACAGGAGGCAAGTATGTTACCGAATACCACTCACACCCATACGCTGGCAGCAATCCTTTTTGCGATTGTTAGCTACATCGGCGGCTATGTGGTGTGGAATCATCTGTTCCCCATTCCCGATGTACCTGTAGGACTTGGACATATGGAAAGCCTATCGCTTCTTCCCATCCTTGGTTTATTTCTGACCGGTTATGTGGTGACCTATCTTTACACCATGATACCAAACCGTCATCCCGTGATGTTCCCTATCGTGATTGGCTTGCTGCTTACCAGCATCACCACGATTCCGGTTATCAGCACGCATACGGTGCCTGATACGATGCTGATCGCCAGCATGTTCGATCACTTCCTCACCGCATTCCTTGGTGTGTTCGTGATTGGCAAAGTGGTGGATGCACCAGTAGTGCCAGTAACCCACTAGTTACTCGACTACAACACCAAACGGAAGGGCGCCTAAGAGGCGCCCTTTTCGTTTATTGTGGCATCAAACACGCGCACTAAATCGGGGCGCGGCTCTAGTACCATTGCTATCTGATAGGAAAAAAGCGATTTGCTGATGCGAATGAGGAAGCGGTTAAAACGGAGCATAGTGGCTGCAAATTCCTGATTAGCAAGCGCAAGCGGGAAGGGAGCGGGGATGCCGCGCTTTTGCACAATGCGAAACCCCGCCTGCGACACTAAATGCCGCGCAGAACGAAACGTAAACAGGCGCGTATGGGTGCGATCTAAAATCCCTGCCTTGCCATACTGAAACCACCCGAGCAGCAGCATGATACGCACCGAGAAGAAAGCGATGTTAGGCGTGGTAAGCACAAGAGGAATAGTACGCGCCTCGCAGTAGCGCCACAGCATATCCATCGTGGCTTCGGGGCGCGGCATATGTTCGATAACATCAAGCAGCAGCATAATATCAAAGGGCCCTTGCGGCAGCTCAGATTCGGATGTCATGCTGGCTAAATCCAACGTATGAAATGCTGAAAATACTTCCGAAGCAGCGGGGGCGAACATATCCATCCCCACTACCTCGCACCCTTTGGCTTTAAGTGCGCGTGCCACATGCGAAGGGCAATCGCCAATATCGAGCACGCGTGATCCTGCAGGCACGGCATCCACCGCGAAACGGTGACTGCTATCGAAATGGGTTTTATCGCGGTATTGGGCGCCATCTGCCTGCGGGTAATCGAACTTGCGGGTATAAAAAACACCCCGCCGCATGAGGCGCGAACGCAGACAGGATTTGAGAATCGCAATCGCATATTTAACGCCATTCACATGGCACACCTCATCGCCATAATGGGTGGGGATGGGGATTTCAGTAATCGCAATGCCGTTATCGGCAAGCTGAATGATGATGTCCGTATCGAAACTAAAGCGGTTGGAATTGCAAATAAACGGAATGCGCTTGAGTGCCGCCGCACCATAAGCACGGTAGCCGCTATGAAACTCGGAAAGCGCAAGCCCCAGCATGCGGTTCTGCACAAAACTGAGCACCTGATTGCCGATGAATTTATACAGAGGCATGCCGCCCTTGAGTGCATTCGCACGCTCCATCATGCGCGAACCAAACACCACCAGCGATGCACCTGATACAATCGGCGCAATCATTTCAGGTAAACATTCGGGCGCGTACTGCCCATCGCCATGCAGCAGTACCACCGCGTCATAGCCACGCTCTATGGCGTAGCGAAATCCGAGCTTCTGATTGCCGCCATATCCCTGATTAAACGGGGTGCGAAACACCTGCACAGGCTTGCCCGACGCTTTAGCCGCAGCGCGCGCGACTTCTACGGTGTTATCGGTGGATGCATCATCGATGATAATCGCATCTGAGATATAGCCTGCGTTGCTCCACACAGATTCCGGGATACGCGAGAGCACCGACGCAATGTGGCGCTCGGCATTATAGGCGACAATAAAAATAAGAATGCGTTTCATGGAAGCTCTGGTGATATGACGTAAACTACGCTATGCACAAAGCATAAAAGAATTTTTGCAACGTCACCATGAAAAAACTCTCGGTTACACACGGCGTTCTGTTTGGAATGCTCATACTCGGGCTATTGCTGCGTTTGGATGGCATTGCAGACACCCTGCCCAACCCCGATGAATTCCTGCATATCTCGATTGCGCGCGCAGATTCACTCTCCGATATGTGGCAGCGTAGCTTATATGAAACGCACCCGCCCCTTGGCCATGCGCTAAGGTATTTTACATTGATGCTGGGTAGCGTAGTTTACGTCATA
>JAIXZB010000031.1 GCA_027489915.1 Rickettsiales bacterium
ATTAGCGGCGATCACCCATGATGCGAAGCAAGTTCACGAAGAGGTAAATAAAGTCGAAGTAAAGGGTAAGTGCACCCAGTACCGAAGCCTTTTTCTGCGCTTCTTCGTTGTAATTGTTCTGGTAGTAGGTTTCTTTCACCTTCTGTGTGTCGTACGCGGTAAGGCCGAGTGCTAGCAATACCCCGATATAGGACATCGCAAGCGATAAGCCACTGCTCTTGAACCAGAAAATGTTGGCAATCGATACAAAGAACATCGCCATTACACCTACAATCAGGAAAGATCCTATGCTGGTAAGGTCGCGCTTGGTTGTGTACCCATACATGCTGAGCAACCCGAACGTTCCTGCGGTTATGAAGAACACGCGGGTGATGCTTTCGCCCGTGTAGATCAAAAAGATTGAAAACAGGCTGAGTCCCATGAGTACTGCGTAGGCCCAGAAACTAGCCTGCACTGCGCTTGCACTCATTTTATGCGCTCTGAAGCCCAGCACAAACACCATTGCTACTGGCGCGAAGGCTACAATCCAGCCAAAAGGCGATATGCCCACAATGAAACCAGATTCTTGAATTAGAACCAAGCTCTTAAATGCTTCCGATGTTCCTGCAAAATACGACACTAACCCCGTCAGCAATAGAGCACTTGCCATGTAATTATATACTTTCAGCATGTAGGCGCGCAGGCCTGCATCCTGTTCAACGGCCCGTGTCTGTGCAGCAACGGACTGTTTTTCCCATAAAGCCATGATTTCCTCCTTGTTGGCCTTTTAATGTAGCAATACCTGACTGCTACAGTTGGTTATTATAGGGAAGCATTACCTCCCCTTCAACCTCAATGCGACATATGGGGATAAAAAAGTGAAAATTAAAGGCTTGCCTCGCAGATAGGTTCGCGCTATACGCACCCTTCCTTTGAAGCTCGTATTTGAGGGAGTTGGAGCCGGGCGCAGCGTTGTGAATTTCACATTTCAGACTGTAAGGCATTGCCTTGGCACCACCGATACAACACTTTTAGAATGGAGATGAAAATGCCGAAGTTGAAGACCAAGAGTGGTGCTAAGAAGCGCTTCTCGCTTACCGGCACGGGCAAAGTTCGTGCAAACCAAGCTGGCAAACGTCACGGAATGGTGAAGCGCTCAAACCGCTTTATCCGTGATGCACGTGGCACCACAATCCTCAAAGATTGCGATGCGCGCATTGTAAAACAGTTTCTTAACGGCTAAAGCAGAGGAGATTTCTTATGGCACACGTAAAACGCGGCGTCACCAAACGTAAGCGCCACGCAAAAGTCCTCGAGTTAGCCAAAGGCTACCGTGGACGTTCGAAAAATTGTTACCGTATCGCCCTTGAGCGCGTTGAAAAAGGTTTGCAATATGCATACCGCGATCGCCGTGCGAAAAAACGTACGTTCCGTGCATTGTGGATTCAGCGTATCAACGCTGCGGCACGTGATAATGGCATGGTATATAGCCAATTCATCAGTGGCCTTGCAAAGGCTGGCATTGTGCTTGACCGCAAAGTGCTTGCAGACATCGCAGTGAAAGATTCTGCGGGCTTCAAGGCGCTGGCTGATAAGGCATCGGCTGCACTTTCTGCTAAATAGTTTTTTAGGGCGGGCTACCCATGCCCGCCCCTTCCACCTTTAATGCGCATTGTGTCGCATTCAAAGAGCATATATGTCATCACTCGATTCACTTACAACTCAGGCACTTGATGCTATTGCCGCCGCCGCAGATTCGCGTGCGCTTGAAGCGTTGCGTGTGCAATATCTTGGCAAAAAAGGTGAGATAACCGAGCAGATGAAAACACTTGGGTCACTGCCACCCGAGCAGCGCAAAGAGTTCGGCGCACTGGTAAATAAAGCCAAACAAGCGGTGGAAGACGCGCTGGTGAAAAGAATTTCTGATGTCGCTGCTATGGAAATGCAATCACAAATGCTTGCGGAAGCGCTTGATGTAACACTTCCAGCACCCAGCGCACCGCAAGGAGCAATTCACCCAATCAGCTATGTGATTGATGAAATGACGGCGATTTTCGCGCTGTTTGGATTTACCGTTTCAGACGGGCCAGAAATTGAAAATGAATTTCATAATTTTGATGCATTGAATATTTCCGAAACGCACCCTGCGCGGGCGATGCATGATACATTTTATTTGAATGCCGAGCGCGATGGGAAGCCCCTTCTCCTGCGCACCCACACCTCACCTGTGCAGATTCGCAGCATGCTCTCTAACAAACCACCGATTCGCATTATTGCACCAGGGCGCACATACCGCTGCGATTCGGATCAAACCCACACGCCAATGTTCCATCAGATTGAAGGCCTGGTGATAGATAAAGGCATTCATATGGGACACCTTAATGGATTGTTGCGCGATTTTCTTTCGGCGTATTTCGGGCTTTCAAATGTTCCTATGCGTTTTCGCCCAAGTTTCTTTCCCTTCACTGAACCTTCCGCAGAAGTCGATATTGGCTGCAAGCGTGGGCGTGATGAACTCGTCATTGGCGAAGGTGATGATTGGCTCGAGATTTTGGGCTGCGGCATGGTGCACCCAAACGTGCTGCGTAATTGCGGCATTGACCCTGAGGAGTATCAGGGTTTTGCTTTCGGCTGCGGTATCGAGCGCATGGCAATGCTCAAATATAACATTCCCGATTTACGCACCTTCTATGAATCGGATTTGCGCTGGCTTACTCATTATGGCTTCTCGCCCCTTTCCCAACCTTCTGCAACGCATGGGGCGTAGCGCATGAAATTCACGCTCAGTTGGCTTAAGGACTATCTCGATACATCAGCTGATATCTTCACGATTGCTGAAGCACTTACAGGATGCGGGCTTGAGGTGGAATCGGTAGATAACCCAGCCGCGACACTTACCCCTTTTGTGGTGGCAGAGATTTTGGAAGCCACGCGTCACCCAGATGCTGAAAAACTTCAGGTGTGCAAAGTGAAAGCTGCACAAGGCGAATTGCAGATTGTGTGCGGTGCGCCTAATGCCCGCGCTGGTATTAAAGTAGCGCTTGCGAATGTGGGAAGCATTATTCCGACCAATCAGATGGAAATTAAAAAATCCAAAATTCGCGGCATAGAATCGCAAGGCATGCTGTGTTCAGCGCGAGAGCTTGGGATTGGTGAAGACCATAACGGCATCATGGAACTTGCTGCTGATGCGGTGATTGGTGATTCGATTGTGGATGTACTGGGGCTGAATGACCCTGTGTTCGATGTAGCTATTACCGCCAACCGTGGTGATTGCATGGCGATTTACGGCATTGCCCGCGACCTTGCAGCTAAAGGCATCGGTACACTTAAACCGCATGCTGTGCCTGCGATTACGGCAACTACACCGAGCAATACTTCTGTGCGTATCGATGCGCCTGCTTTGTGCAGCCTGTTTTTAGGGCGTACGGTTTCGGGTGTAAAAAATGGCGAATCGCCCGAGTGGCTTCAACAACGCCTCAAATCCGTTGGGTTGCGCCCTATTTCCGCATTGGTGGATATTACCAATTTTATGACTGTTGCTTATGGCCGCCCGTTGCATGTGTATGATGCGGTAAAAATCAAAGGTGGGATTCATGTGCGCGCTGCAAGCACTGGCGAAGCCTTTGATGCGCTGAACGATAAATCCTACACACTCGCAGAAGGCATGTGCGTGATTGCGGATGATGCAGGTGTGCTTGGGCTCGGTGGCATTGTCGGCGGCACCTCCACGGGTGTAGATGAAGACACCACAGAAGTATTTATAGAATGCGCACTGTTTGACGCGGCAGCTATCGGTAAAACAGGCCGCGCACTTGGGGTGGAATCGGATGCGCGGGCTCGGTTCGAGCGCGGTATTGATGCCGACTTCATGCCCTTAGGTATGGATATCGCAACCCATATGATTCTGGATATTTGCGGCGGCACCGCCCATGCGGTAACGTGTGCGGGCAATGCACCAAATACCAAACACACTGTAAAATTTGACGTGGATGGGACCAATGCATTGTGCGGTACCGCTATTTCGCGTGCGGCAATGGAAAAAACACTCGCCTCGCTTGGTTTTGCGGTAACGAGCGATACGGTTCAAGTGCCCACATGGCGCCATGATGTGACGCAGCCAGCCGATATCGCGGAAGAAATACTGCGCATTGCGGGGTATGAATCCATTCCTTCAGTAAGCCTTCCGAAGCCCGCTGTATTACCTGCGCGCGCGCTCAATGATACACAACTACGCCTTGCGCGCGTGCGCCGCGCTGTTGCGGCACGAGGAGTGCATGAAACCCATACATGGGGCTTTGTTGCTCCTGAAGATGCCCAACATTTTACATCACAAAGCGAAGCGCTCTGTTTGCGCAACCCCATCAGCTCTGAGCTTTCGGTGATGCGCTCAACCATTGCACCGCATCTGGTGCGCGGTGTTGCGAAAAATCAGGCGCGCGGTTTTGCGGATGTGCATCTGTTTGAGATTGGCGCAGTGTTTGGTGAAGAGAAACCTCTCATGCAGGAAAATGCCATTACCCTGCTTCGTGTTGGCAAGCTGAGTGGAACCCACTGGCAGGGCAATGCTATTGCCGACATTTACACCGCAAAAGCAGATGCAGATGTGGCGTTTGCAGA
>JAIXZB010000208.1 GCA_027489915.1 Rickettsiales bacterium
ACAGCGAGAGATACTCGGCATAACCCTCTTTTTCCAACGCAGCCTTTGGCACAAACCGTAGCGCGGCTGAATTGATGCAATAGCGTTTGCCGCCTTTATCTTTCGGGCCATCATCGAACACATGGCCTAAATGCGCGCTTGAGGCTGCCGATTTCACCTCGGTACGCGTCATGCCGAATTTGGTATCTTCATGCTTCGTTACCTTAGGTGCATCGATAGGCTTGCTAAAGCTTGGCCAGCCTGTGCCCGAATCGAATTTATCGGTGGAGGAAAATAGCGGTTCCCCCGAAATCACATCCACATAGATGCCCTCTTCGTGGTTATCCCAATATTCATTGTCAAACGGCCGCTCAGTGCCGCCTTGCGTTACATATTCCTGCATAGGGGTGAGTTTAGGCATAGGTTTTCCTTCCTTTTCTGCGGCGTAAGCAGCCAGTGGCATCATCATTGTTAGTAACACAGATTTCTTCCACATAACCGCTCCATTATTACACAGCACACCAGAGCTGCTTCTATCTCGTTATTCGATCGAGTGCAGAGTATAGTTACAGAATACAGAGGGAATAAAAATTACAAATGACCAATGGTGGGCGGTAGAGAACTCGAATCTCCGACCTCCTCGATGTCAACGAGGCGCTCTAACCAACTGAGCTAACCGCCCTCACCTTGAATGCCGCTTGTATAGGCATCAATTACGCTGTGCGCAAGCGCTTCGTTAGGTGCGCTTGGTTGCGGCTTGATACACCCCAAGCACACGCACTTTTTGGGTAAAAAATCCAAGCTCCTCAAGCGCAAGCTGCACGTTGCGTTGGCGTGGGTTGCCTTCGAACGTCATAAAAAACTGCGCGGCTGTCGTGCCTGCTTTAATGTAGCTCTCAAGCTTCACAATGTTGATGCCGTTCGTTGCAAAACCGCCAAGCGATTTATAAAGCGCCGCAGGAATGTTGCGCAGCGTGAATAGCACACTGGTCAAAATCCCCTGCTCGCCCTCTTCGATGTCACTTGGCTCACGCGCAATGGTAATAAATAGCGTTGCGTTATCGGCAGCATCATTGATTTTTTCGGCCAATCTCTCCAACTGATACAGCTCTCCTGCCAGCGCCGAACATATCGCCGCCTTCGATATATCGCCCTCTTTAGCCACGATTTGCGCCGCAACTGCCGTGTTCGACTGTGCGTGGATTGCCATATTATGTTCACGCACAAAGTTACGACACTGCATCAGCGCCTGATTATGCGACAGCACATCTTTCACATCCGCGAGTATTGCGCCTTTAACTCCATATAAATGGTGTTCAATCGGCTCGATATGTTCGGCCACAATATGCACTTTGCTTGCGGGTAGCAGGTTATGAAGCTCGGCCACGCGCCCTGCTTGCGAGTTGTCGATGGGAATAAGGCCATAGTTCACCTGCCCCTTCTCCACTGCCTCAAATACATCCTCAAAGCTCGCAACAGGCAGCGTTGTCATATAGGGATACTGCCTGCGGCAGGCCAAATCCGCGTTAGCGCCTGCCACTCCCATAAAGGCTACAGTGGTTTCTGGGTCAGTGACTTTAATGTTGGGGCTAGACATTTGTGGCTCTCATCCTTACATATACTGCGATTCTTGCGGTTGTGCGGGCACCCAAGGTAGAGCAAAAACAACGCCCGTCAAGGATAAGACTATGGCGGCCCCTGCCCCAACACCTACAATAAGCAACTCCGAATGGAGCTTAGACTCATGGCGCACGCGTGCCATTCGCCAGCAACCACACTATCCCGATGCTGCAAAGCTCGCCTCGGTTGAACGGCAATTGGCGGGAATGCCACCACTGGTGTCGCCCGAAGAAATTCGTAAACTGAAGACCGAGCTGGCGCTTGCTGCGCAAGGCAAAGCTTTTTTGCTTCAAGGCGGGGATTGCGCAGAAAGCTTCGCCGAATTTAACGAGCATAATTTGCAGCGCTTCTTCCGTGTGCTTATTCAAATGACCATCGCGCTGATGTATGGCGCTGGCTCTCCTGTTGTGAAAGTGGGTCGCATTGCTGGCCAATTCTCCAAACCGCGCTCGGATGATATGGAGTCGAAAAACGGCGTCGATTTACCCAGCTACCGTGGCGATATGGTCAATGGCATGGAATTCGATGCAACCTCTCGCCCTGCAGATCCAGAGCGCCTCATTTCCGCTTATTATCAATCTGCAGCAACGCTTAACTACTTGCGTTCACTCGCGCGCTCCGGCTATGCGGCGCTTGATCGCGTAGCAAAATGGAATGCGGATTTCATTGCCAAATCACCGCAGGGAAAAGTGTTCAATCACATTGTTGAGCGCATCAATGATTGCCTCAACTTTATAAATGCAACAGGCATGAACATCCACACCATGGAAGAGCTTGCGGAGGCGCGTTTTTACACATCGCACGAAGCACTTTTGCTGGGTTACGAAGAGGCTTTCACCCGTCGTGAAACCACCACAGGTGGTTGGTATGATTTATCCGCGCACATGCTATGGATAGGCGATCGCACACGCAACCCCGATGAAGCGCATGTCGAATTCCTGCGCGGGGTTGAGAACCCTATCGGCTGTAAAGTTGGCCCATCCATGACGCGCGATGATTTATTGCGCCTGACCGATGTGCTGAATCCACATAACGAGCCAGGCCGCCTCACCTTCATTTCACGTATGGGCGTGGATAAGGTCGAAGATAAACTGCCTGCGCTTGTTCGCACCATCAAAGAAGAAGGTAAGCACGTGGTCTGGTCGTGCGATCCAATGCATGGCAACACCATTAAATCACCCAACGGTTTTAAAACCCGCAAATTTACTGATATTCTCGGCGAAGTGCGCAAGTTTTTTGCGATTCATTCCGCCGAAGGAACACATGGCGCGGGGGTGCATTTCGAGATGACTGGGCAAGACGTAACTGAGTGTTTAGGCGGCGCGCAAGCCATATCCGAGCTTGATTTGTCCGATCGCTACCACACTCACTGCGATCCTCGCCTCAATGCTTCACAATCATTGGAGCTTGCATTTCTTATAGCCGAGTTAATGAAGAAGAAGGCATGATGCAGAGCTTAGGATGATTGATAAATGGTATGGGCATGAACGTATCTGAATCTAAATCATGCCCATCCTTCTCTTTGTTTAGCGTCTTTTTTGCTATCAGCATTCTACTTCATGGCATTACCAAATACTGGTTCTTTGATTTTTCACGCCCTGATTTCATCGCTCTCATAGCTGCCGCATTTGCTTTGCTCTTTTTTCCTTCCTCGCAACGCCTGTTGTTAGTCACATGCGTTATCTTTTTATCTTACGCTTGGTCAACACTGCCCTTTGGCTCCAATCATACCCTTATGATAGCAGTGACGAGCATCGGGATCGTATCCGCCAGCGCAATTGCATTACTCAAGCCACCCAAAGATTGGTTCAGCTTATTTGCGCCTTACGGAAGGCAACTTCTACTTATCTTATATTTCTTTGGCGTTTTTCATAAGCTAAACAGTGACTGGTTTAACCCTACTTATAGCTGCGCTTCGGTGCTATGGTTATCATTTACCTTTCCTCTTCCCGATTGGCTTACCCACGCTAACTGGGCGCACAA
>JAIXZB010000186.1 GCA_027489915.1 Rickettsiales bacterium
AAATGAGTTCTCGCATGAAACTGTTGATTGAACGCTCTGTATTGATAAAAGCCTTAGGTCCTGTGCAATCTGTTGTAGAGCGCCGTGGCACTATTCCTATTCTCGCAAACGTCAGGCTTGATGCCACCAAACAAGGTGTCAGCTTCACCGCAACCGATATGGATATTGCGATTGTCGGGCAGGTGAAAGCAGAAGTGGAGCAAGCAGGATCCACCACTGTTCCTGCGCACATGTTTTATGAAATCATTCGTAAATTGCCCGATGGTTCAAACGTGCAGCTCTCCAAGCAGGAAGATGCGCAGAAGCTTACCATTACTTCAGGTCAGTCGCGCTTTTCGCTCTCGACTTTGCCTGTCGATGATTTCCCTGTGATGGCAGAAGGTGATCTCGATCATAAATTTACGATTACCTCGGCGGAATGCAAAGCGCTGGTAGAAAAAACCCGCTTCGCAATTTCAACCGAAGAATCGCGTTATTATCTCAACGGTATCTATTTCCATGCCGCCGATAATAAAGGTGCGCGTGTGTTGCGCGCCGTTGCAACCGATGGTCACCGCTTGGCTCGCATGGAAGTGGGCTTGCCAGAGGGGGCAGAAAATATCCCCGGCGTAATCGTGCCACGCAAAACCATCAACGAGCTGTTCAAGCTGGTGGAAGAAGCAGGTGATAAAATCGAGATTTCGATGTCGGATACTAAAATACGTTTTGTCTGCGGTAATGTGGTTCTGGTCTCGAAGCTCATTGATGGCAGCTTCCCTGATTATGAGCGTGTGATTCCAAGTGCCAATGATAAATTGATGGAAATGGACGGCAAGGCCTTCGCCCAAGCCGTTGACCGCGTATCGGTAGTATCCTCTGAGAAATCGCGTGGCATTAAGTTGGTGATGGAGCCAAATAAGCTAACGCTTTCCGCCAGTGCATCAGAGCAAGGCACCGCCACAGAAGAGCTCGCAGTGGCATTTGGTGCGGATCAAATAGAGATTGGCTTCAACGCACGCTACCTGCTCGATATGATGGAACGTATTGAAGGCGAAACGGTGCAGTTCATTTTCGCCGATCAAGCTTCGCCCACACTGGTACGCGACCCTGCAGATGTAGGCGCGCTCTACGTTATCATGCCAATGCGCGTGTGATCGCCATCGCGCGGTGAATGCAGCCATCACGCATCTTCTGATGGAAAATTTCCGTAACTACCGCATGCTTGATATAGCGGTAGACAGTAAGCCTGTAGTGCTTGTGGGGCGCAATGGATCGGGCAAAACGAATGTGCTAGAAGCAATTTCATTGCTCTCCCCCGGGCGCGGCATACGCAAATCTGCCCTTAGAGAAATGGATAATCGCGCAGTAAATGCGCCATGGGTGGTATCGGCAACCCTTGCAAAGGGAGAGATGGAACACCAACTCGCCACTGGCCGCGATGGTGACTCCAGTGCCGATAAACGCATACTAAAAATCGATGGAACGCGAGAGCGCAAGCAGGCGGTGTTATGCCGTTATCTTGCGGTGACGTGGCTCACCCCGCAGATGGATACGTTGTTTATCGAAGGTAACAGCGCGCGGCGTAAGTTACTCGATAGGCTTGTCTATGCCTTCGATCCTGAACATGCTGAACGTGTATCTGCCTATGAGCAGGCAATGCGCGAGCGTAACCGTGTACTGTATGACCGCGCCGCAGATCCCCACTGGCTCTTAGTCTTAGAGCAACAAATGGCACAGCATGCAATAGCCATCATCATCGCGCGCGAGGAAACCTTGGGCCGTATTCGTACCCAAATGGCACGTGCTAATAGCGTATTTGCAGCCGCAGAATGGATGCTGATTGGTACCATAGAATCATGGCTAAAAAACGGTATTTCCGCAGTGGAATGTGAAGGCCGTTACGCCGAAATATTGAAAGAACTACGATCAAAAGATGCAGCAAGTAATCGAGCTGCAGAGGGGGCCCATAAAAGCCGCTTGCAAGTTATCCACAGGGGTAAAAATATGCCAGCCGAACAATGCTCTACTGGCGAGCAAAAATCGATGCTGCTTTCCTTGCTGCTGAACCACGCATCTGCGCGCTCTAGCTGGTGTTTAGAGCCACCTATAGTGCTGCTCGATGAGGTGGTTGCGCATCTGGATGTGGAGCACCGAAAAGAATTGTTTGACGCCATGCTAGAGGGTGGTATGCAAACATGGATGACAGGCACCGAAGCCTCGGATTTCCAAGGGCTAGAACAGGTTGCCGCATGGGTGCAAGTGGATGATGGTGGTGCGGTTCGCACCGCGTGAAAAAAAGGATGAACGACGCTATGGCGCAGGAAGCTCGAGTAATGACAGAAGAAGCAGCAGAATACGGTGCAGATTCCATCAAGGTTTTAAAAGGCCTTGAGGCGGTAAGAAAACGCCCTGGAATGTATATTGGGGATACCGATGATGGGTCGGGTTTGCACCACATGGTGTACGAGGTACTCGATAACGCCATCGATGAGTCGCTTGCTGGCCATTGTGATAAAGTGATTGTTAGTATCAACGAAGATGGCTCGGTAACAGTAGTCGATAATGGTCGCGGCATTCCTGTGGACATGCACAAAGGCGAGGGGCGCTCCGCCGCTGAAGTGATTATGACCGAACTGCATGCAGGCGGAAAATTCGATCAGAATTCCTACAAGGTTTCAGGTGGCTTGCATGGCGTGGGTGTGTCGGTAGTGAACGCACTTTCTGAGTGGTTGGATTTAGTAATCTGGCGCGATGGTAAAGAATATTTCATCCGCTTTGAACATGGCGTTGCGGTTGCTCCTCTTAAAATGGTGGGCGATGCGGTGGGTAAAAAAGGAACCTCTGTTACCTTTTTCCCCTCGGCAGAAACCTTCAGTGGCATTGTGTTTGATTACGATACACTGGAACACCGCATCCGTGAGTTGGCGTTTCTCAATTCCAAGGTACGCATTATCCTGACCGATAAACGCGCAGAGCCAAAAGAAGTTGAGTTTTATTACGAAGGCGGCACGGAAGAATATGTAAAATACCTCGATCGCAGTAAGGTGGCGGTGCACCCTACCATCATGGTTGCTGGCGAGAAAAATGGCATTTCCGTAGAAGTGGCAATGCAGTGGAATGATTCGTACCACGAAAATACACTCTGCTTCACCAATAACATCCGCCAGCGCGATGGCGGAACCCACCTGATTGGTTTTCGCGCTGCACTTACCCGTTGCATCAACAGCTATGCAGCGGCAACAGGCATCAGCAAAAAAGAAAAAGTGGAACTCTCTGGCGATGATGCGCGTGAGGGGTTGACCTGCATTATTTCGGTAAAGGTTCCTGATCCTAAATTTTCCAGTCAGACAAAAGACAAGTTAGTATCTTCCGAAGTGCGCCCTGTTGTGGAATCGGTGTGTGGTGATAAATTAAGTCAGTGGTTTGAAGAAAACCCAGCGCAGGCAAAAATAGTTATCAGCAAAATTGTGGAAGCTTCCGCAGCGCGCGAAGCAGCGCGCAAGGCACGTGAATTGACGCGCCGTAAAGGCGCGCTCGATATTGCCTCGCTCCCTGGCAAGCTTGCGGACTGTCAGGAGCGCGATCCTTCGCTGTCAGAGCTTTTCATCGTTGAGGGGGATTCGGCAGGTGGTTCAGCTAAGCAGGGGCGTGATCGTAAGTTTCAGGCAATTCTCCCTCTTAAGGGTAAAATCCTTAATGTAGAACGTGCGCGGTTCGATAAAATTCTCTCTAGCCAAGAAGTGGGAACACTGATTACGGCGATAGGCACCGGCATAGGCCGTGAAGAATTTAA
>JAIXZB010000156.1 GCA_027489915.1 Rickettsiales bacterium
ATTACTTTTTCTCCCATTTGCGTAATTGCGGGTAAAGCCTGAGGTAGATATAGTGATACTAGCGATGGAACGGCGACAACCAAAGCGGCGGCTGCACCAACAACCACTGCTCCAAGCAGCGCTGCTTTCCAATGAAACCATTTTCTGGGCATTTTTTCTTCGCTCTGATCCTTCAGCATCTCCTCGATGGCTTTTGCTTCCTCCTTCGAAGGGGTTTCATAATAACGATCAAGCAAACTACGGCGCTTTTCATTCATTTCAGCCTGTTCGGCGCTGATGGCTGCCATGGCACCAATTTGGCCGAAGGAATCTTTGCCATATATCAAACCACCCACCGCCATGATGGGAACGGCAAGAAATGCAGTAGCGGCAGCGCCTGCTGGAAGTATCATTGCACCACCAATGGCCACAACAACGCCAGCCAAAGACCCAAGCGCTGCAAATAACGTTGCACCGCCAAGCGAACCTTGGATATATCCCTTATACCCCGCCGATAAGAGCCTGCGGTAGAACGGGCTGCGGTAAGCCTCAACCCCTTGAAGTGGCGAGTTCTTGAGCTTAAATAACGGGTCGATGATGTCTTGTTGTTCAGCCATAGCTCTCACGTGATTTATAGTTGTATTCTATCTAAAATCCGCAGGAATAGTCGTGAAGGTTTTGTTACAATTTCAATGCGTTAATAAAGGTTAAGGTATGGATTGGTTTGGATTTTCTATTACCTACGCTGTGATGTGGTGGTTGGTGCTGTTTATGGTGTTACCGCTAGATATAAAAATCCCTGAAACCCGCAGTGGTGTTGAGTATGCGGCGTCGCCTGCTAAGGCCAATGTCAGGCGTAAGCTTAAGCTTACTAGTTTGTATGCCCTCATTCCCACGATTCTGCTACAATCAGCCATACATTTAGGTTGGTTGGATGGAGTTTTGTGATGCGTATTGAGATTCTGATGGGAATGGTGTTATTTGCGGCAAGCCCTGCATGGGCACAAACCTATCATGTTGGAAGTAAATGTAAGCAATTTACTACGCATGTTCCTAGTGCTGATGTGAATGTTAAAGCAGGTGAAGATGCCCATGGTAATGCAGTGATTCCTGCTGATATAAATGCTCCCCCACTAGATACAGAAGCTTTGAAGAACCCGCCCATAGCTCTTAACTTGCCAATTAATGCGTATATCAGGCCAGAATCCTTCAATGCGGATCTTTCTGATGCACGCATTCAAGCAGGTACTATTACAACCGATGCACAGGGAAAAATGATGCTAAATAACGAAATACTTTCCACAGGCCCCCAAGCAGTGTATCCCGAGGAATGTAAATAATCATCTGCCGAGGGTTTATGCGTTTAGGTTACGTTTCTTTGATAGCTGTATTGTCACTGATCTCAGCTTGCACGCCAGCAGAACAGCAATATTGCGAGCGTTACGGAACACCAGCAGGAAGCCCAGAATATGCAAAATGCGTAAGTTTCTTTTTTAATCAGACCGCTGCCTTTAATGCAGACCGTGATGTGTGTGAGTTTGAGGCTGATAGAACTTATCCCCGTTCACTCTATGATAATGGGCGCACTGCATGGGTGTCTGGGGGGTATGGGCCATATGGATATCAAGGCGGGCAGAGTATAAGTATTGAGCCTGATTATGCGCAGAACGAGCTGGTAGATAATCTACGTATGCAAATCGTTGGCCCTTGTATGATGAGCAAAGGCTGGCGTGATCCGAATTCATGGGAAGCAGGAAGAGGCGCGCCTGCGAAGATTGTTTCAAAGCCCACACAAAATGGCAAATTACCCTGGTTGCGCTAAGTTGAAGATAAAGCGCTTTACTTGCGGTCGTCATGGCTTAGGTATCATTCATTAATACATTAATGTGAGCTGATATGCGTCTTTCTCGTTACTTTCTGCCGTTGATAAAAGAAAATCCCTCTGAAGCTCAAATTGCTTCCCATCGCTATATGCTGCGCGCGGGGATGATTAAGCAGGAAACTGCGGGAATTTATTCGTGGTTGCCTCTTGGTTTAGCGGTGCTGAATCACATCGAACGTATCGTGACGGAAGAGCTTGATAAAGCTGGTTGCGTAAAGCTTCTGATGCCCACGCTCCAGCCCACAGACATATGGAAAGAATCAGGGCGCTATGATGCTCTGGGTAAAGAAATGCTCCGTTTTCCCGACAGGGCAGGGCGTGAGCTGCTCTACAGCCCAACATGCGAAGAGATGGTTGTTGGCATTTTTCGCAGCGCCGTTGCGAGTTATAAGCAATTACCTGTGAGTTTGTATCAGGTGCAGTGGAAATTTCGTGATGAAATTCGTCCGCGTTTTGGAGTAATGCGCGGGCGTGAATTTCTGATGAAAGATGCCTATTCTTTCCATGTGAATGTTGAAGATGCAAAACGCGAGTATAGCGTGATGTACGACACATATCACCGCATCTTTGCTCGTATGGGGCTAACAACTATCGCCGTGGCTGCTGATTCTGGAGCTATTGGGGGCAATTTGAGTCATGAGTTTCAGGTAATAGCGGAAACGGGTGAAAGCGCAATTTTCTACGATGCGGCATTCGATGATATACGCGCGGGGAAACTGAGTATGTCTGGTGAAGAGATGCGCGGGTTATATGCCGCCGCAGATGAACAGCACGTGGCAGAAACATGTCCAATTCCCGCGGAAAAATTGCGCGAAGCGCGTGGCATTGAAGTGGGGCATGTGTTTTTCCTTGGGCACAAATACACAGAAGCCATGGGTATTAAAATCTCCGGGCCAGATGGTGCATCTATTGTGCCTGAGATGGGCTGTTATGGCATTGGTGTATCACGCCTAGTGGGTGCTATTATCGAAGCAAGTCATGATGATTCAGGCATTATTTGGCCAGAATCTGTTGCTCCGTTTTTGGTGGGAATTATTAATCTGCGTGTTGGGGATGCGGCGTGCGATGCATTGTGTGCATCTATCGAACAGCAGCTTGAGAAGCAAGGCATAACCGTACTCTATGACGATACGGATCAGCGCGGTGGTGCGAAATTTGCTAGCATGGATTTGATAGGGCTACCATGGCAAATTACTGTAGGGCCACGCAGTGCTGCGGAAGGTAAAGTGGAAGTAAAATATCGCAAAACAGGCGAGAAAAGCGAACATGCTACGGATGATGCGCTCGCAATGATTGTGGGTAAGATTAAAGCGGCACTCGCGCAAGCGTAATTAGGCTGATACCACGTTTATCTCACAAGGAATTCCTATGCTGCTTCGCTCTTATGAACGGTTGCTTGCCTGGCGTTACCTGCGTTCGCGCAGGGCTGAAGGGTTTATTTCGCTCACTAGTTGGTTTGCTGTTATTGGCATAGCTCTTGGCGTTGCAACTCTGATTTTAGTGACATCTCTGATGAA
>JAIXZB010000080.1 GCA_027489915.1 Rickettsiales bacterium
ATTCGCCCCTGTAACGCCGCTTGCAACAAGCAGTGATTTTATTGAGGTTGCGAGTTTATTATTATCTTTGCCAACAACGCGTTGCGTTGTGCCTGTTGCAGTTGCTGCAATAGTCGAGACCGTCATGGTACTAGCTCCATCCTATGTTTAGACTACGTGACTAAACAGTTGCTGCTTAACACAGCTATGATTGTTTTTTGACACGCAGTTTCCTACGTGTCATATGTTCTTTATAACACTGCTTTGAGGAAAATACAATGCTTAACCCCTTCATTGAACTGATTTCGAGCGTTATTGGCATTTACAGCTTCGTGGTCTTTGTGTGGGTTATTATGAGCATGCTTCGACAGTTTAACGTTATAAAACCACACAACACAATGATAAATAGGGTCTTTTTTGGGCTTTCTGAACTTGTTGAACCCGCCCTCTCCCCACTGCGCAAGCTGCAAAAACGCCTTTTGCCAAAACTCTATTCTGTGGATTTATCGCCTATCCTATTGATTTTGGGCCTGCACTTTATTCGTAGCGCGCTCTATCACTGGTTTTACGCTATTTAACAGCTACTTAAACACAACTGTTTTATTTCCGTTCAGCAATACGCGGTGCTCAATATGGTATTTGAGCGCCCTAGCCAAAACCAACGCCTCGCTATCGCGGCCCATGGCGGTGAGCATATCTGGGGTGCAGGTATGATCCACACGGGTGACTTCCTGCTCGATAATCGGCCCTTCGTCTAAATCGTTTGTGACGTAATGTGCGGTGGCACCAATTAGCTTCACGCCTCTTTCATAGGCTTGATGATAGGGCTTTGCTCCCTTGAAGCTTGGCAGGAATGAATGATGGATGTTAATTGCTTTCCCCCTCAACTTCGCGGATAGCTCGGGCGAGAGGATTTGCATGTAACGCGCAAGTACTACAGTGTCGATATGTTCGCGCTCTATGACATCCCATATCTTCGCTTCTTGCGCAGCTTTATCGGTTTGCATGGGGAAATAATGGAAGGGGATTTCATTCCATTCCACCATGCCTTTTGCATCTTCGTGATTGGAAATCACTGCGGGTATATCAATAGCGAGCGATGCAGTGCGGAAGCGGTGCATTAAGTCATTCAGGCAATGCATGTGCTTGGATACTAAAATCAACACCCGCGCTTTTGCATCGGCGTCATGGAGTTGCCAATCCATGGAAAAAGGCGTGCCTACGGCATCGGCAAAGCGCTTGTGTAGAGCGACCTTAGTAGGGGTTTTGCTGCCTGAGGCAAAATGCACGCGCATGAAAAATTTATCTGTAGAGGGATCACCAAACTGAGTGGATTCGATGATGAAACCATCTTCTGCTGCAAGAAACCCCGAAACGGCGGCCACAATGCCGCGTACATCCCGGCAAGAGAGGGTGAGCACATAACGTGTTGGACTGGTCATACGGCTTCTTTCGTTACAGACATTCCGTTGGGGAAATGGCAGATAATGCGCGTACCTCGCCCCTGCTCTCCCGTCAAGTGCAGGCTTCCTCCATGCAGCTCAACAAAACGCTTGGCTACGGATAAACCTAAATCAACTGTTGCGCTTGCCGTTGGCATTTCATCGCCTGATTGAAGCTGCAATTGCGCGCTGCGCCCCTCATCGGTCACGATTACGGAAACACCTGAGAGTTCATCTGGTTCTACACGCACCAAAATTTCACCTTTTTGTTTGGCCATCTTCACAGCGTTACTCAAGAGATTGAAGAATATTTGCTTCAGACGCGTTTCATCAGCAAAGATGCTGGCAGCTTCAGGGGCAATCTGGTGAGAGATTTTAATATCCTGAATACGCACGCGCTCACCAAGCAGCGATTCCACTGCAACGAGGGCTTCTTTTACATCGCAGGTGACGAGGTTAAGTTTCAGGTATCCCGCTTCCATGGAGGCTAAATCGATAATGTCACTTATCATATCGCCAAGATGCTGTGCGGATTTGAATATGTTTTCAACATAATCGCGCTGCATATCGTTTAATGCGCCCATATACTGCATTTTCAGCATTTCAGCAAAACCGCTGATAGAGGTGAGAGGTGAGCGCAATTCGTAGGAAACACTAGCAAGAAACTCGGTTTTCATGCGGTCTGCATCTTCGAGCGCTTCGTTCTTTTCGCGCAGGGAACGCTCAACTAGCGTTGAATCGGTTATATCGGTAAATGTAAGCAAGGTTGCGCCGTCAGGCAAAGGCACGCTGATTCCATCTATCACAGAACCATCGGTGCGATCAAAACGCACCTTGAAGAAACTGCGCTGTTGGATGCGTCCGATTAAATCTTGACGCGTGTGTTCCCACTCGTCTGGGTTAAAATAGGTGCGGCAAGCATCCAGTACATCACGGATATGCGGCTCGCTTGAGCTTATATCCTGAGGTAAATTCCATTGCTTTAAGAAGGTGGGGTTACACAGTTTCATGCGTCCATTTTCACCAAACACCACAATTCCCTCACGCAGGTTATCGAGCGTTTCGCGCTGCACGGCAATGAGGGTATTATACGAGCGCTCTAGTGCCAATCTATCGGTCACATCTTCGTAGGCAAATAGCACACCACCCATGGCATGGGGGATGGCGATAACACGCAGAATTTTGCCATCGGGAAGGTAGAAAAACTCCTCCTGCGGCTCGATGAGGGAGGTGAAAAGCTTTGTCTGCGCTTGTTTAAAAGCAGCAAAATTTGCCTGCTCTGGTAGCTTACGTTTTTCGCGCAGCGCCTCAAGTATATCGCCGTAGGTTGGGCTGCTATCGAGCCAATCTTCATCGAGCTTCCATAGGGCAACAAACGCATAATTATAAAATTTGAGCTTGGAATCGCGTCCATAAATAGCCATGGCACTGGTTGAGCTACCCAGCAAATCCCGCAGGGCTGCGACATGGCGCTGGATTTCATCATGCGCGGTCTCAAGCTCTCTTTTGTCGGTTGCGTATCCGATGATAAGTCCGTCACTTTTCAACGGCAGTTCGCGCACAGCGTATAACCTACGCTCTCCTTCAACGATGATATGGCGACGCTCGATTTGTTCTGCGCCAGATTCCCACGCTTTTTGCGCGAGCTTCTTGTGTCCGCTGAACAGCTCTAAATTACCAAGCGCTACTACTGCATCGGTTGTTTCTTCTGCCAATTCGGAGAAAGCAAGATTACAGTAAATGATGTTTAAAGTCTCATCGCGCAGCCAGATTGGATTAAGCGAGCTATTAATTATGTTGGCAAACCTGCTAGCATCACGCTTGAGGAGTTTATTTTCATTCTCCAGATTCGCTATTTCCTGATTAGACAGAGCGTGAATTTCGGGCGTTACAATCGCGGGAACGTTGCGGCTTAGCAAGCGAGAGAGCAGAAGCCCCGCTCCTATTCCACCTAATACCAGACTGCATTCTATCCATGGCATGGATTAGTAACGGTAATGGTCGCTCTTGAATGGGCCATTTGCATTGACGCGCAAATAGTCTGCCTGTTCCTTGCTGAGTTTGGTGAGTTTGGCACCGATCTTGGACAGGTGTAATGCCGCTACTTTCTCATCGAGATGTTTAGGCAAGATATAGACTTCGTTTTTATAGTTCTTGTGATTCTGCCATAGCTCGATTTGCGCCAGCACCTGATTGGTGAAGGATGTTGACATGACAAAGCTTGGGTGCCCATTCGCACAGCCCAGATTCACCAAGCGTCCTTTTGCGAGAACAATAATACGCTTACCATCGGGGAACTCCACTTCATCGACCTGAGGCTTCACTTCGTGCCACACGAGATTGCGCAAACCTTCGATTTGAATTTCTGTATCGAAATGGCCGATATTACACACAATCGCGCGGTCTTTCATTTTGCGCATGTGATCGAGCATGATGATATCTTTATTGCCGGTAGCTGTCACAAAGATATCAACCTTGTCGCATACATCTTCCATGGTGACGACTTCATATCCCTCCATTGCCGCTTGCAACGCACAGATAGGATCGATTTCGGTAATATACACACGCGCGCCCTGACCACGCAGCGCAGCGGCGCAGCCCTTACCTACATCGCCATACCCTGCAACTAGTGCGAGCTTTCCTGCTATCATAACGTTAGTTGCCTGCTTGATGCCATCGATGAGCGATTCGCGGCAACCATACAGGTTATCAAATTTTGATTTGGTGACAGAATCATTGACGTTGATTGCAGGCACCTTCAGCTTGCCTTCTTTTGCCATTTCATAAAGGCGGTGTACGCCAGTGGTGGTTTCTTCGGATACACCCTTCACATCCTTCATAAGCTCAGGGTATTTGTTGTGCATGATAACGGTTAAATCACCGCCATCATCGAGAATCATGTTCGGCGTCCAGCCATTTGGGCCAGTGATAGTTTGCTCAATACACCATTCATATTCTTCTTCGGTTTCCCCCTTCCAAGCGAACACTGGAATACCTGCTGCTGCGATGGCTGCGGCTGCCTGATCCTGAGTAGAAAAAATATTACAGCTCGACCAGCGCACTTCGGCTCCCAAGTCAGTGAGGGTTTCAATCAGCACTGCGGTTTGAATTGTCATATGCAGGCAGCCAACAATACGCGCACCCTTGAGTGGCGCTTTACCCTTATTCTCAGCACGAAGCGCCATTAAGCCTGGCATTTCTGTTTCGGCGATAGTGATTTCCTTACGGCCCCAGGCAGCAAGGGAAATATCGGCAACTTTATAATCGGTGAATGTGCTTGAGGCGGCTTTTGCAGATGCAGACATGGTAATTCTCGTGTGAGGGTTAATTGCGTGCGACACTAGCTGCGCGCCTCGCAGGGCGCAAGTGAAGAGTCGTGGTTTATCGTATCTCTATGTGTGAACGCGGCGAAAGTTTTGAAAGTATGGCTTCCATGTCGCTTCTACTTACAGCAACACAGCCTTCGGTGCCTCGCCCGTCGGGCTGCATAAGGTGCATGAAGATAGCGCTGCCCTTATTTTTAACTATGGGATTATCATTAAAACCAATCACAATAACGTAATCATAGGCATTATCGTCGCGCCACAACACTTCATGCCGCGCCGCAAAGGGAAGTACTACATGGGTGTTGTATGCTGGGTGCGTAGTATCATCACACCAACCATCTTCGCGTTTTATGGCTTGAACAGGAAGTGCGGTGAGTGGCTTTCTTACTCTATCTGCGCGGTAGAGCACTTGCCTTAGCGCATAAGTGCCGACGGGGGTTTTTCCATCACCTTCGAGCTTATCATTCGTTTTACCATGCTTGCCAATAACACATGTATAGGTGTTTTCACCCACCTGAAGCGTTGTTGGAGAGGTAACGATTATGTGATGTAGGACGGTCATTTGCCACATGTAACCTTTAAGTGAAAAATTGGTTAGCTCTTTTTATTTTATGCCTACATTTACCTGTTGCAAATGATTCTCATCATTTATATCGACTTTCTTCAACGCAATTATTAAGTGAGTTCATATGTTATCGCTCAAACAATACCTCTCCCATGCCACCTCTTTGTGTATCGCACTCTCTGCTACTGCAGTATTTGCAGGGGTAGGAAGTCCGAAATCGGCTCTGGTTGAACATCGTGAAGTGAGCATTGAATATAAGGGAGAGCGCACTGGAGATGATAACGCGGCACGCAATAATGCTCAGGAACACGAATTTGAAGTGTATTACGGTGTTAGCGATCACGTGAAACTTGGGTTTGAGCGCGTGTATGAGAATGAACCTAGATCTGGCTTTGAAAGCGCTTCTTATGTACCCAATGCAACACTTGAAACCACACAACAAGGTGACTGGTGGCTCAGCTCGGGCGTTTATGGGCAATATAAATTCAAGGATGGCGGCAATGATTCGATGAAAGTAGTTTTCATCGGCGAGCGCACGGAAGGTGATTTCTTCTTGCGCGGAAACCTTGGATTTGTGCGTAACGTAGGCGCTGGTCGCAAGCATGGGCTGTACTACGAATCGGCACTTCAGGGGCTCTACACTTACAATGACTACCTTAAACCTGGGGTCGAGTGGTTTGCAGATTATGGTACCATCAACGACACAAAAGACGGGGAAGATCAGGAGCATTATGTAGGGCCTGTATTAACGGGCAAGCTGTTTAACATTGGCAATGGCTATGTGAAATATGCGGCAGGTTATTACTGGGGCGCAACCGATGCATCGGCGGATAACGCGCAACGCGTGAAGATTGAGTACGAATTTACCTTCTAATCTGCTGTTTCGCTCATTTTATTCGTTGCACTGGGCTGTATTTGCGCTAATCACAAGGTATAATTTTGTGAGATTCCATGCGCCCATCCACCCCATTGCTTGACCACGTTGTTCTGCCTCGTGATTCACGTACACTTAGTATTGAAGAAGTGAAACAGCTCGCAAGCGAAGTGCGCGCTGAACTTATTGATGCTGTATCGGTCACAGGCGGTCATTTGGGTGCAGGTCTTGGCGTGGTTGAGCTTACGGTTGCGCTTCACCACGTATTCAACACACCTGAAGATAAACTGGTTTGGGATGTAGGGCATCAATCCTACCCCCATAAAATTCTCACTGGCAGGCGCGAGCGTATACGCTCTATTCGCCAAGGTGGCGGTCTTTCAGGGTTTTGTAAGCGTGATGAGAGTGAGTATGACGCGTTTGGCGCAGGCCATAGCTCCACCTCTATCTCTGCCGCGCTTGGGATGGCAGTTGCACGAGATTTGAATCAAGAGTCACACGAAGTCATTGCGGTGATTGGCGATGGTGCGATGAGCGCTGGTATGGCATTCGAGGCGATGAATAATGCGGGTGCAATGGGAACACGCCTTATTGTGATTTTGAATGATAACGATATGTCGATTGCGCCGCCAACAGGAGCGATGAGTGCGTATTTATCGCGGCTGATTTCTTCGCACCCCTACCGCAGTTTTCGTCATGTGGCGAAAATGATTGCGGGTAAACTGCCCTCGCCCCTAATGCGTGCTGCGCGCAATCTTGAGAAATTCACCCGTAGCATGGCAATGGGTGGCACGTTGTTTGAGGAAATGGGTTTTTATTATGTCGGGCCGGTGGATGGCCACAACCTTGATCACTTGTTACCCGTGCTAAAAAATGTGCGCGATGAAAAGAATTCTGGCCCTGTGCTTGTGCATGTTGTCACGCGCAAAGGGCACGGGTATGCGCCTGCAGAATCATCGGAAGATAAATATCACGGGGTGGTAAAATTTGACGTGGCAACGGGTGCACAGCAGAAATCAGCTCCGAGCGCGCCTAGTTACACCAGCGTGTTTGCTAAAGCGCTGATTGCTGAAGCGGAGGTGGATTCCAAAATCATAGGTATTACCGCAGCTATGCCAGGTGGTACGGGTATTGATGCATTTGAAAAACGCTTTCCCACCCGCACATTCGATGTGGGAATTGCCGAACAGCATGCTGTTACCTTTGCTGCTGGTCTTGCCTGCGAGGGATTCAAGCCGTTTTGCGCGATTTATTCGACCTTCCTGCAACGTGCGTACGATCAGGTAGTACATGATGTTTCGGTGCAGAACCTACCTGTGCGCTTTGCAATGGACCGTGCAGGGCTGGTGGGCGCAGATGGGCCAACTCATGCCGGCGCATTTGATATTGCCTATCTTTGCACCCTGCCGCATATGGTGGTTATGGCGCCGAGCGATGAGCTTGAACTCATGCATATGGTGGCCACCGCCGCCGCCTATAACGATGGGCCGATTGCATTGCGTTACCCCCGTGGTGAAGGCACTGGTGTTGCCTTACCCGAGCGCGGTGACGTGCTTGCGATAGGCAAAGGGCGCATTGTACATGCACCATCTGCACATTCGCCGCAAATTGCGTTGCTGGTATTTGGCACACGTATGCAGGAAGCGTTGAAAGCTGCACATACATTAGAAGAAAGCGGCATTGGCGTGACGGTCGCCGATGCACGATTCGCCAAACCTCTCGATGAAGCGTTAATTGCAGAGCTTATCGCCAAGCACAAGGCCGTATTCACGCTAGAGGAAGGTGCATGTGGCGGCTTTGGTGCGCATGTGCTGGAAACCGCTGCCAATAATGGCTGGCTCGATAACTCCACCTGCAAACTGCGCGCCATTACATTGCCCGATATTTATCAAGCGCAAGACAAGCCCGAGCGCATGTATGACGAAGCGGGCCTGAATGCTGCGCAGATTGTGGAGCAGGTAAATCTTGTGCTTCGTGACGTAAAGACGTCCGCGGCTAGCGCTGCGTAGGCTTACCGCTTACGGTAGGTTGTGCGCGCCATATCGCTTATATCAACGGTTAAGCTGTTATTCTCGGCAATATAAGGGCTTAAGGCATCTAGCATTGCTTGGGTTAATGCCTGCTTCTGTTCAAGGCTTCTGCCTTCCATGAGATGAATACGGGCATGAAGAAACCCTACGCTATCGTCTCCATCGCCCACCCTGAATATGCTTGTTTCATGCAGGCGTGATTTTACGGCTGACGCCTCAAACAACCCGCTTTGCAGCATGGTGTTATGTCCCGCCTTGAGCGTTGATTGCTTTTGTTCAGCGCTTAGCATGCCTGCAGAACATTCAAGTATGAGGTGGGGCATTGACGTTTATTTTAAGCCAGCGAAGAGATCTTCGATGTCCATCTGACCATCGGAGGGTTTCGTAGGTTTTTTGGCAGCAGCTGCGATTGGGGTAACATTGCCAGCAGGTTTGCGTTGTTCGCTTGCAACGGGCTTAGCTGCAGCTTTACTGCTTGCACCCAATCGATGCTCCACAAAGGCACGGCACTCGCTTGCCAATGTGTCGCGGTCTGTCTCTTGCGGAGACAGCATGAAAGCAAGCCAGAGCCCTCGGATGAGCGCGTGGTGCTGCCGAGCAACTATTGGGGCTTCTTGCTGAGAAACTCCAGCTTGCTTCCATGCATTCTGTAAAACCGCCTCTAATGCGCGGTCGCTTGTTTGTAGTACATCGCGGTAGGCGGCGTGGGTGGCTGCGTGCCCCCAGAAAGCCGACATCACATTCAGACGCTTTGCCTGACATAGTTTTTTGGAAAAATGCGCGTTGATGATGGCTTCAAGCAGCGCCTGACCTGCGAGGCCTTTTGCTTCGGGCACGGCTTCTTGCCAAATCGAATTATATTCATCCACCAAGGTTTTTAGTGTTTCCTGCAGCATCGCCTCTTTAGAGGTGAAGTAAAAATTGATGATGCCGCGCGACATGCCCGCACCCTTGGAAATATGGGTGATGGTGGTCTCTTGCAGCCCCCGCTTGCCGATCGACTCTATCGTCGCAGCAATCAGTTGGGCTTTGCGTTTATCTTTAACATTCGCGCGAGGCATGAAGCTACTTTGGTTTGACGTTCGACCAGTAACATAGCGAAAAATGAGTGCGGTTGCAAATTTTTTTATTAATTACAAAATAATATTGTTTTATATAATTAAATAATCGAACATTCGTTTAATAACTAGACAATCATACAATCTTATTTTGTGTAACCATAGTGTGCATAACTTGCTCGTCATTACCGCGCAGGCAGATACCTAAGCTCGGGAATAACGATGGCACTAGGCTATTGTACTGAAGCGATGCCAATTTCTTCTGGCGTAAATATCTCGGATTTGTTGCAGAATTGGCAGTTCACAGAAGCGGTGCCACTTACAATCATCTCGGCACGATCACTCAAACTCATCGACATGAGTAAATCATAAATACGCTCGCGGGAACAACGACAGCCGATGGTGAGTGGGCCTGCGGGGGTGATGCGGGCATCATTTTCGTGGTAGAGGCGAAAGAGTAAATCATCGAGTGGGAGGGTTACATCCAGCAGCTCTTCGGTTTTGACGGTGTTGCTGAGTGCTAGTGCGGTGCGCCAAATCTCTGAAGTATCGAGTATTGCGCCCTCGCCTTCCCCAATTTTTGTACCGCCAGCATCCGCGATGCGTTCTATCATTAGCCCAGCAGCCGCCCAACTGTTTGATCCTGCGACTTTATCGCATGCGAGTGCATACCACACATCGAGCTGTTGGGATTGGGTGAAATATTCCTGTAATGCACTGGCAATAGAATCGCCCACCAGCGCCACCACCCCTTGATAGCGCTGCATTCCTTTGCCTGGATCGTAGGTGATGGCTAGATAGCTATCCTGCCCAAAAAGCTGAGCTGGAGTTGACTGTTTGGGCAGCGCATTCAGTGCCGCAATTGATTCCTCCGCTAAATCGGCATAGCCGCGTAGTGCGCCTCCGTACACTGCATCGACCACTAACATTGGAACTAAGCCGTTACCGCGTAGTTGAATGGTAAAAATGCCCTCCTGCTTTAGGTTGGAAGATAACATCGCGGCCACCACCAATAGCTCGCCTAGCACATGCGACACTGCATCGGGGTAGGCATGGCGCGATAAAATCGTATCCACCAACACCCCAAGCCGCACCAGCCGACCACGCACCGCCGCCCCTTCGAGCGTAAAAGGCTGGATGAGGTCGGCATGGATGGGCTCAAGGGTAGCGGACATCATTATATCTCGCCCATGCACCAGAGCATGATGGCTTTTTGGATGTGGAGGCGGTTTTCGGCTTCATCCCAGACGCGGGATTTGGGGCCATCGAGAACACTGTCGGATACTTCTTCGCCGCGATGGGCAGGAAGGCAATGTAGGAAGATGGCATCCTTGTGGGCGCGCTCCATAAGGGCGTCGTTCACCTGAAAGTTTTTGAATGCCTGGCGGCGCGTGAGTGTATCATCGTCGCCCATGCTGACCCAGGTATCGGTGATGACCACATCGGCATCTGCCACGGCGGCTTCGGGGGTTGCGACCAGTTCAATATGCGCGTTTTCAGCTTTGGCATCGGCGATAATTTGGGCATCGGGCTGTAAGGTTTTGGGGCAGCATAGGCGCAATGTGAAGCCGCATTTGGCGCTAGCGGTGATGAAGGTATTTGCCATGTTATTTCCGTCACCCACCCATGCGAGGGTTTTGCCCTCGGCGGTGCCGAAATGCTCCTCAATCGTCATGATATCGGCCATTATCTGGCAGGGATGCAGCAGGTTGGTGAGGCCGTTAATGACGGGAATGGTAGAATATTGCGCA
>JAIXZB010000003.1 GCA_027489915.1 Rickettsiales bacterium
ATCGTAAGTTTCAGGCAATTCTGCCTCTTAAGGGTAAAATCCTCAATGTGGAGCGTGCGCGGTTCGATAAAATTCTCTCCAGCCAAGAAGTGGGAACGCTGATTACGGCGATAGGCACCGGCATAGGCCGTGAAGAATTTAATGTCGAAAAGGCCCGTTATCATAAAATCATCATCATGACCGATGCGGATGTAGATGGTGCGCATATCCGCACCCTCATTCTCACTTTCTTCTATCGTCAGATGCCAGAGCTTATCGAGAAGGGATATCTCTATATTGCCCAGCCACCGCTTTACAAAGTGAAGCGCGGGCAGAGCGAAACCTACCTCAAAAACGATGCAGCGCTTGAGCAGTACCTCATCACCACTGGGCTTGATGAGGCGGTTTTATCGAACGGCAAAGAGCAATGGCAGGGCGATGCGCTGCGCAAGCATGTGGAAAAAGCAGCTCAGCTTTCAGCGTCCATGACGGCACTTTCGCGCCGCGTTCCGATGTCGATCATCGAAGCGGCAACGCTCACCAACCTGTTTGCAGCGGGGGATGTGAATGCATTTGCGGCGAAGTTGAATGCTACAGCAGGCAGCAACCAGTGGTCTGTGAAAAAGACAGAAGCAGGCATCGCCATTGAGCGCACTGTGCGCAGTGTGGCCGAGCATTACCTACTCGAAGATAAGTGGCTGCACAGCAAAGAGGCGCGTGATATTTCCGCGGATTTTGCTGAATGGTCGTCTATTTATTCAGGTACTTTAACCTACAGCCGCAAAGCGCAGGAGATAACGGTAACGAGCCCACACCAGCTTTATACGGCCGTTCAAGATATTGGCAAGAAAGGCATGTCTATTCAGCGCTTTAAGGGTTTAGGTGAAATGAATCCCGAGCAATTGTGGGATACCACGCTTAACCCAGAAATACGCACCTTACTTCAGGTTACGGTGGAAGATACCGCCCAAGCTGAGGAAGCATTCAGCACCCTGATGGGCGATGTGGTAGAGCCGCGCCGTGACTTCATTCAGGAAAACGCACTAAAGGTCATTAATCTCGATATATAACATTTTAATTTTGTTGTATTTGTGGATTTTTCTGGCGCTGTTATTTTGCTCTAACTACTTTGCCTTCTCAAGGTGGAGGAGAGCATGGTTAAATGGAAACAATTACTGGCACGCGAAGATGCTATTATTCTGCCAAGCATTGGCAATAAAGACCTTTTGCAATCCGTAAGTAGATTCCTGCTGAGCGAACCAGATTGGCTAGATAAAGCCATAGAAAACGATGCTGCACTGAGGCAGCACCCAGATGGATCTCCAGTCAGCAAGGAAGAGGCTTACACCCAGCTTTTTACCTATCAGGGATTACATGCAATTGCCCTGCACCGTGATGCACATGATTTGTACATAAAGGGCGATATAGCGAAAGCCCGCGCTTTGTCTCAAGCAGCGCGCCAAACCACAGGTGGCATTGAAATCCACCCGGGGGCAAAGATTGGCAAAGGATTTTTTGTGGATCACGGTGCGGGCTTAGTGATTGGTGAAACATCAGAAATTGGCAATAATGTATTTCTTTATCACAGTGTTACTCTGGGAGCGACGGGCAATCCGAAGGATGTCGATAACAGTGACCCTACCAACCCCGCACGCCGGCATCCCAAGCTCGGAAATAACGTAAAAATTGCCAATGGCGCCCAGCTCATTGGCCCTATCACGGTAGAAGATGATGTAAGTATCGCAACGGGGGCGCGCATTATTGGCAATGTGCGTATTGGCAAAGGGGCTAAAATCGGGGCGGGGGTCGAGGTGCAAAAAGATGTGCCCGCTGGTGCGGTGGTTGTGGGCATGGTGCCAGAAATCCCTGGTGTAATAGGAAAAGAAGAGGGGGCAAAAACCCCGATTACTCGCATTACTCCTCAAAACACGGTAAAGGATACAGTGTGGCTTGGGCATTTAGCGCGTGGCTATGAGCGTTTGGCCAAGCATGCAAGTAATGTAGCCTATCATTAAATATTTACTATGAAATGTCCCTTGACGATAGGCCATAACTCCTGTAGTGGCATGTGTTTAAGAGAGGGGCATTTGAGTATTCTGGCGCCCCGTAAAATATAAACATTTGAAATAAAATTAGAAAGCGAGTCTTCCATGGCTAAGCGTTGTGAAATCACCGGTAAAGGCGTTCAGTCGGGAAATAACCGTTCGCACTCAAACATCAAAACCAAGCGCCGTTTTCTGCCTAACATGCAGCAGGTTACGCTGATGTCGGATTCTTTGGGCCAGTCTATTCGCCTTAAAATCACCGCATCAACCTTGCGCACCATCGATCACAATGGCGGCCTTGATAACTACATCATGACCACTCACAGCATCAAGCTTTCCGAAGAAGCGCGCAGCCTAAAGCGCCGCATCATCAAAGCACGTGAAGCGAAAGCAGCTAAAGACGCCGCGTAAGTTTCTCCCATCAATAAATACAAGAAACCCGCCCAAAAGGCGGGTTTTTTGTTAGCTGCGTTAACCGTTCCTTAAGCCCAGTGCTGTATGCTTATATGATTGAACAGTGAAAGGCGCAGCGTATGTTTGGTGCATGGACAGGGTTTGGATTTGGTGCTTCTGGCGGAATAGGAGCTCGTATTGTTGAGAGCGCACAGCGATATGTTGGTCAAACAGAAATTGGCGGAAATAATAGAGGGGCAATTGTGCAGACATCTCTTCGCGGCACTGGCCATTCAGAAGGGGTTCCATGGTGTGCAGGTTTTGCTACTAATTGTATTAATGAGGGCGCGCGAGGGGTATTCGGGCGAGATATGGTACAAACAACAGCAGGCGTTGCAGCGAGTATGGCAGATTATCGCCGGGCGGGTGCTTTTTCTGCATTCAATGGTAGCTTTGATGGAGTAAGGCCCGGAGATGCAGTGTTTTTTCGTCGCTACGCAGGTGGCTTACAAGTCGGTGGGCACATGGGGGTTATATCAAGTGTAGGGGATGGACGAATCGGAATCATCGAGGGGAATGTTTCCGTAGCAGGCGGAAATCAAGATGGCAGAGGCAACGATGGTGTGCGCTCTGGAACATTCAGTGTCGATGATTTGCGTGCGCGCAATATTGTGGGATTTGGTCATAACGAAACTCGCGCTATGGCAATGGGGCCAGCTACAATGCAGGGTATGAATGTTGCATCCACAAACTTGGGGGGATTTTCACCCATGAGTGTTCCGAATAACGCCTACACCAATGACCCCGCAAGAACATTCAGTTAATTGTTATATAAAATTACAGAACAGGAATATCGCCAAAGGGTCGTAGCAAGGGCCATACAAGATATTGGTCAGGGCGAAGAGGGAGGCAACAATAACGGCCCCTTTGTGGCGCAACAAATGAGGGGCACAGGCCAACCACTGCAAGGGCCAGGAGCGCCATGGTGCACCGCGTGGGTAACACGCGTAACCAATGATGTAGCCCCAGGTGCCACCATGCGCACCGCTGCTACCCGTCACTTAGCGTCTGATTTTCGCCAAGCGGGTGCATTATCAAAAATCGCACCCGATTTAAGTAATGTAAGACCTGGCGATGTTATAATCATGCCTCGTACAGATGGCAGTACGACGGGAGCGCATTCCGCAATCGTTGAATCGGTGAGTGGTGGGCAAGTCCATACGATTCAGGGAAACATTAATCCTGATGGGACCAATGCGGATAATACAGGTATACGACAAGGTGTGCATCGCAAAAGCTATGGTGCAGATGAAATTAGGCAACTTACTCAAGGCAGTGGTCTTGGAGTGGGCGATATCGTTAAACTTGCGCGTCGTCGTGGTGTGGATATCGAGGGTGCAGGTCCCACCCAAACTGCAACACGCCCACAACGCCGTAGTTCAATAGAAAATCTTGATGCCATCATTGGTGGAGCACAGATACCAGAGCTTAGGCTGCATGTTGCTGAAGCCAACCAAGGGCAAACACAACCTACCCCGCAAACGCCTGATGCACGCACTCCCTCACCAGAGCCACAACGAAGCTAAACCTTAAACAGCTTTGTTACTTCTTCCACCATTGTATCGCCTAGCTGTTCCACATCATGCAATGTAACAGCGCGGCTATAATAGCGGGTCA
>JAIXZB010000091.1 GCA_027489915.1 Rickettsiales bacterium
CAACGCCTAATTTAACGCGTTACCGCACATGCAGTGTAGCCCGCTTTTTCAATCGCGGTTTTTAGTGCCTCATCACTGGGTGCATCGTTGATGTCCTTCAGGGCGAGTGATGCTTTGTGTGCTTCCACTTCCACGGTGGCTTCCTTCACTTGCGGCAGTTGCTCAAGGCTGGCTTTCACCATCGAAGCGCAGGGTGCGCACGACATGCCGTGCACTTCCACGCTCATCATTTGCGCGTTGGCAGCCGCAGGCAACAAGGCGAGCGCTGCTATTATCCATACTGTTTTCATTGATTCTCTCCTTTTTCAGTATTTGCAAACTAGTGCATTTGCGCTAAAAAGCAATCCATACTCATCCAAAGAAAGTGCGATATGGCAGGCCATAGTAAATTCAAAAACATCATGCGGCGCAAGGGCGCGCAAGACATCAAGCGCGGCAAAATCTTCACCAAAATCATCCGCGAAGTGCTGGTGGCCGCGCGTGGTGGCGCCGATATCGAGATGAACGCCAAGCTGCGCGCAGCCGTCATCAAAGCGCGGGTCGAGAATGTTCCCAAAGACCGCATTGAAGCCGCCATTGCCAAAGGCTCGGGTGCCAGCGGCGGCGAAAATTACGAATCAGTGCGCTACGAAGGGTATGGGCCAAACGGCATTGCCGTGCTGATTGAAGCCCTCACCGATAACCGTAACCGCACCGCATCCGAAATCCGTTCCTACTTCACCAAGTGCGGCGGCAATATGGGCGAAACAGGAAGCGTCAATTTCATGTTCGATCATGTGGCGCTCATCGAATATCCCGCCTTGCAGATTGTCGAAGATGCTATGTTAGACGCAGCGATTGAAGCAGGAGCCGATAATTGCGAAAGCGATGAGGAACTGCACCACATCACCTGCGCCATAGAAAACTTTGCACAAGTGCGCGACGCGCTCGTTGCTAAATTTGGCGATCCCAAAACAGCAACCCTCACCTGGTTTCCTAACATCACCACCCCTGCCAATGCCGCAACGGCAGAAAGCATGATGAAGCTTGTGGATTTACTAGAAGATTGCGATGATGTGCAGGAAGTATTCACCAACATTGAACTCGCCGATGATGCGGCAGAAAAATTGAGCGCCTAATGCGCATTCTAGGCATCGACCCTGGCTTGGTTACCACTGGCTGGGGCGTTATTGAACAGCGTGGCAGCTCTCTTTCGTTTATTGCATGCGGCACCATTAAAAGCAGTGCAAGTGATGCTCTTGCGGTTCGCCTGATGCAGCTTGCACGCGGCCTGCGCGAAGTGATTGAGCAGCATGCACCCACCCACGCCGCTATTGAGGAAACGTTTGTGAACGTCAACGGTGCTTCCACCTTAAAGCTTGGTCAGGCGCGCGGTGCATTGCTGCTTACCTTGGCTGATAGCGGTATGGAAGTCGGTGAATATGCCCCGCGTCTTATCAAAAAAGCGATTGTGGGTGTCGGTCAGGCCGAAAAAAGCCAAGTAGCCATGATGGTGCAAATGCTCCTTCCCGCCGCACGCGCAGCGCTTGCCACACAGAAAGCCGATGCATCGGATGCATTAGCGGTTGCCATTTGCCATGCGCATCATCACGCGCTAAAGCTAAAAGTCGGATAAGGAGATTCGCACATGATAGGCAAATTGCGCGGCATTATAGATAGCAGCTCCGAAGACGGGCTTATCATCGATGTGAATGGTGTCGGCTACACTGTATTCGCCAGCGCCAAAACCTTATCACGCATGCCCGATATGGGGGGTGCTGCCACCTTGCTGATTGAAACCCATGTACGCGAAGACCATATTCACCTCTACGGATTCGCCAGCGAATCCGAGCGCCAATGGTTCCGTATTCTCACCACCGTACAGGGCGTTGGGGTCAAAATGGCACTCGCTATTTTAGGCATGTTCACGCCCGAAGAACTCATCCCGCTGATTGGTGCGCAGGATAAAAAATCACTCACCGCTGTCTCAGGTGTTGGGCCCAAATTGGCCGAACGCATTGTGACCGAACTCAAATCCACCGTCGCCAAAATGCCGATGGGAACTGTTGCCGCATTCACCCCTGCTGCCAGCAAAACAGTCACCAAGAAATCCGCAGCACCCAGCGTACAGGATGATGCAGTGTCTGCCCTCTCGCATCTGGGCTATAGCCGCATGGAAGCCTTCACCGCCGTTTCGCGCGCCCTGCAACAATCACCCGATGCCGCGCTTGATACCGTCATCACCACCGCACTGCGCGAGCTTGCGGCATGAAACCTGAACACTCCCCCCTCGCCCAAACGCTGCAGGAAGCTGAATCGCCCGATGCAGCACTGCGCCCTCAATTACTCGCCGATTTCACAGGCCAGCCACAAACCTGCGATAATCTGCGCGTATTCATTGCTGCTGCCAAATCGCGCGGCGATGTGCTCGATCACGTATTATTTTACGGCCCCCCCGGGCTTGGCAAAACCACACTCGCCCAAATTGTCGCGCGCGAGCTTGGCGCAGGGTTTCGCGCCACTTCTGGCCCCCTGCTTACCAAAGCGGGTGATCTGGCCGCCATCCTCACTAACCTGCAAGCGGGGGATGTGTTGTTCATCGATGAAATCCACCGCCTGAACGCAAATGTGGAAGAAGTGCTCTATCCCGCGATGGAAGATTTCAAGCTCGATTTAATCATCGGCGAAGGCCCCTCCGCGCGCACGGTGCGCATCGATTTGCCGCGCTTCACGCTCATAGGCGCCACCACACGCCTCGGGCTGCTCACCAATCCTTTGCGCGATAGATTCGGCATCCCGCTTAAACTCAATTTTTACTCCATCGAGGAATTGCGCAAAGTCGTTGACCGCGCCTCAGCACTACTATCGCTAGCCTTAACTGCCGATGGCGCAAACGAAATCGCCAAACGCGCCCGCGGCACCCCACGCATCGCCGTGCGGCTCCTAAGGCGTGTGCGCGATTTTGCCTTCGCCGATGGTGTCGAAAAAGTTGATGCCAAGGCCGCCGACCGCGCACTCACCCGCTTGGAAGTAGACGCCGCAGGGCTCGATGCATCCGACCACCGCTACTTACGTTTTATCGCCGAGCATTATAAAGGTGGGCCCGTGGGGGTCGAAACCATTGCCGCCGCCTTATCTGAACAGCGCGATGCTATTGAAGAAACCATCGAGCCGTATCTGCTTCAAATTGGCTTTGTACAGCGTACCCCGCGTGGGCGTGTGCTCACCTCAGGGGCATTTTCCCATCTAGGAATGAAGCCCCCCGCCTCACTGCCCTCTTTATTCGATGTATTGGATAATGAGTAATGTTTGATACCCCCTACACCGAAGATAAAACCTTCCATTTCCCCACCCGCGTCTATTACGAAGACACAGACGCCGCGGGGGTGGTGTATTACGCCAACTACCTGAAATTTGCCGAACGAGCCCGTACCGAGTGGCTGCGCAGCATAGGAATTGAGCAAAATAGCTTACTTGAGAAGCAGGGTATAGGGTTCGTGGTCGCACGCGCGACTGTGGCTTATAAGCGACCAGCACGGCTTGATGATGTGGTATGGGTGCAAACGCACTTGCAGCATATCAGCAAAGTCCGTATGAGTATGCGCCAAAGCCTCTACGTGAATGATGTGTTGTGCGCGGAAATAGATGTGGAAATTGCGTGTGTGAACCGCGATTTTGCACTGCAAAAGCTCCCTGCTGCACTCCACACACAGTTCGCTGCGTGGCTTTAAGCTAACCCAACTTCCCTAGAGGATTCCATGACCGTCTCCACCGCCGTCACCCCTGTTGATGCCACTTCCCTTGCTGGCACCGTGTCATCTGCACCTGTCATGCATGACACCTCCTATATCGGCCTGATTATGAATGCCGAGCCTGCGGTGCTTGCCATTATGCTCATCCTGATTGGTATGTCGGTGCTTACATGGGCCATTATCATCGAGAAATTCGGCGCGATGCGTTCGCTGGTGGAGCGCACCAACACGTTCGAGAACGAATTCTGGTCAGCCGATGCACTCGATAAATTCTACGAGCGCGTGAAAAAGCGTAAAACCAAACACCCTATTTCGGTTATGTTTTCTGCCGCCATGGAAGAATGGCAGCGCAGCAAAGCGCAAGACCGCGTGGTGCCGCGTGGCACCTCAAGTAATGAACTGCAAGTGAGCACCAAAGAGCGCATCATGCAGATGATGACCGTTGCCCGCAACCGCGAGCTCGATAGGCTCGAGCGCGGGCTTGGCTTTCTTGCGACCGCTGGTGCGGCCTCGCCCTTCATCGGGTTGCTAGGTACCTGTATTGGTATCATGAACTCTTTCCGCGCGATTGCAGGTTCGCAGAACACCTCGCTTGCGGTGGTCGCTCCTGGTATTGCCGAAGCGCTGCTTGCTACCTCGATTGGTCTGTTCGTCGCTATTCCAGCTGTGGTTGCCTATAACCGTTTCAACGGCGAAATAAACCGCCTTGCTGGTCGGATGGAAGATTTCGCTACCGAATTTGAAGCGCTGCTTTCGCGCCAAACCGATACCAACCGCTAGGAGCCAGTCATGGGCGTTAAAATGGGTTCTGGTAAAGGCAGCCGCGCACGGCGTGGGCAGGGAAATTTTGATGATATCAACATGACCCCCTTCATCGATGTGATGTTGGTGCTGCTCATCGTATTCATGGTCGCAGCGCCGATGATGACTTCGGGCGTTACGGTCGATTTGCCGAAAACCAAATCCTCCGCTCTTCCTGGTAACGATGAGCCTCTCAACATTTCCATCAAAGCCGATGGCACAATTTACCTGCAGGAATCCGAAGTGAAGCTCGAAGAGTTGGGTGCAAAACTGCAAGCCATTTTGGGCGAAAAAACCGAAACCCGCATTTTTGTTCGCGGTGATAACAAAATCGATTACGGTCAAGTCATGCGCGCCATTGGCGAAGTGAATGCGGCAGGCTTCACCAAAGTCGCACTGCTCACCGATAACGCCACTGCCTCACCTAAGAAATAGCACGCAAGACATGTTTAATGTCGTAGAGAATAAATCCATGCACTACTCCGCCGCGCTGCACGTCGCGGTGGTGTTGATTTTTGTGATTGGCCTTCCCGCCATTTTCCCACGCGCCGAACCACAGCCGATGGTGCTAACGGTTGAAATTCTTCCCATCAGTGAAGTAACGAACGTCAAACCTTCGGATAAACCCATTCAGGAAGCTAAAACCGCCAAAGCGCCTGTGAACACAAAACCTGTTCCCAAAACTGCTGTCGAGCCTCCCAAAGAAATTGCAAAGCCCACCCCCAAAGATGCCGTCGAAATTCCCGACCCCACGCAAAAGGCCAAGCCTAAAGAAAAAGAAAAGCCCAAGGAGGAAAAGCCCAAAGCCGATGATTTTGCTGCGCTGATGAACAAGCTCAAAACCCAAACCCCTGCCGATAAAACCGATAAAAAAGCAACCGACGACACCACGCAGGAAGAAAACAAAACCAAATCCGATGCGCCGTATGACCCCACCAAACCGCTATCGATTAGCCAAATGGATATGATTCGTGGCCAGTTCATCAAATGCTGGACACTCCCCGCAGGTGCGATGAACGCCGAGACCTTGTCTAGCCTTATTAAAATAGAACTCAGTCAAGACGGCACTGTCACCTCTGCCGCGCTCTCCCCCGATCAAATGAGCCGCTACAACAGCGATCCATTTTTCCGCGCAGCCGCCGATTCTGCCGTGCGCGCTGTATGGAAATGCTCCCCC
>JAIXZB010000044.1 GCA_027489915.1 Rickettsiales bacterium
GAAACACTTCGTATCGAGCTTGCAGATAAAGGCATTGTTGTTCAGTTGGTGAGCCCAGGATTTGTCGATACGCGCCTTACACAAAAAAACGATTTCAAAATGCCCATGATGATTACGCCTCAAAAAGCGGCTGATTATATCATCAAAGGTATTGAGAAAGATGTGTATGAAATACATTTTCCCAAGCGCTTTTCGTTCATCATGAAATTGTTGCGCATCCTACCCAATCCCCTATTTTTTTGGATAGCTAAGAAAGGTATTGTATGAGACTTCTGATAACACTCATTTTCTGCTCGCTCGCCTTAAACGCGCAAGCGCTTGAATCATCACCCATGATAAATGGGAAGCCATGGAAGCAGGTAGGGAAGGGCACATACAGTGTATTGCTTTTTGATGCATATGATATAGCGCTATATAGTCCAAACGGTGCATACCGCGCTACAGCTCCGCATGCACTTTCCATTGAATACCGTATGTCGTTTACCAAAAGCGAAATCGTAGATCGCTCTATTGAGGAAATGGAGCGCAAGCGCAAGCTGCCAGAATCCAAGCGAAAATACTACATCGAACAATTAAGCCAAATCATTCCAAACGTGAAAGAGGGGGATGAAATCCGTGCTGTATTTGTGCCAAATAAAAGCACTGTTTTTTACAAAAATGGTAAGCGCCTTGGAGTCATAAAAGATGCAGCATTTACCAATGAGTATTCAGGAATATGGCTGGCAGATGATACGAACGCACCAAGCCTCAGAGAGGACCTCATAGGTGCAATGCAATAAATGCATATAATACTGTGTGCAACTTATACGTGTATGCTTGACATTAGCTGCACTTGCTACTATGTTCGCTGCATTGCACAATAAACGACAGGAGTATTAGATAATGGCATCCGCAAAAAAGAAACCTGCTTCACGCGCTAAAGTTCAGCCGAAAGCGAAAGCAAAAGTAAAGCCTGCTGCAGCAGCAAACAAAGCATGGTCGCAGCAAAGTGCTAAACTATATCCTTTTGCACAAATCAATTCTGGTGCTGCAGAAGATGCATCAGCAGCAGCAACAAAACAAATGCAAGATGCAGCTGAGCAAATGATGAAGTACAGCACAGATTTCATGCAGCAAATGTTTGCTCCCATCGCAGGTGAAGCAAATGGTGTTGCTAAAAAAGCTGCTAGCTTCCAAACGTCGGCAAAAGAAACAGTAACCAAAACTACTGACAACGCACAGCGCTCGCTCAATGATGTGGTGGAGCTCAGCCGTGAAAACGCAGAAGCTGTTGTTGAAGCAGGTAACATTGCTGTTGGCGTATCGAAACAATTGGGTGCTGAAGTAACTAACTACGTGAACAAATCCTTTAGCAATAATGCAGAGTTATCAAAACAGATGTTCACCTGCCGTACGCTAAACGATATGTTTGACCTTAATAATAAATTCATGAAGTCAAATCTTGATGCGTTCTTCAATGAATCCGTAAAAGTGTCCGAAATGCTATTCCAGTGCGCGACCGATATTTCCGAGCCACTCAATGAGCGTTTCACCGAAACAACCCAGCGCATTTCTAAGAGCTTTGCTTCTTAAGTCGTCGCCTGGCACAAGAGAAAAAGCCCCGTAAATTTACGGGGCTTTTTTATATTGTAATGCTTAGCTTATGCAGCCTCTGTAAGGCGCTTTGGATCACTCATATCCACTTGTATATTGAGTGTGCTAAATACATGCACAAGCGCATCACGTGCAGCAAGCATCATGGCCTCCGAATGCAATGGGGTAGGGGTGAAACGCAAGCGTTCCGTTCCCTTGCGCACGGTTGGGTAGTTGATGGGCTGCACATACATATTGAACTGCTCTAGCAGCATATCGGATGCTTGTTTGCATAAAGCAGCATCACCCACCATCACTGGTACAATATGCGAAGGACAATCAAGCACAGGAATACCTGCTTGTTTCAGCATTGATTTTAACTTCTGTGCATTAGACTGATGCGCATCACGCTCGGCAGAACTTTCCATCAGGTAGCGTATGCTGGCATGCGCGCCAGCAGCCACCGATGGCGGCATGGAGGTGGTAAAAATAAAGCTCGGTGCATATGAGCGCACCATATCAACTATAGAACTACGTGAGGCAATATAGCCACCAATCACACCATAGGCTTTAGCGAGCGTACCTTGGATAATATCGACCTCATCCATCAAGCCTTCGCGCTCTGCAATACCTGCACCGCGAGGTCCATACATTCCTACAGCATGCACTTCATCAAGGTAGGTGAGGGCATTATAGGCACGTGCTAACTGACAAATCTCTTTAATAGGGCCGATATCGCCATCCATGGAATACACGGATTCAAATGCAATCACTTTCGGACGGCGCGGATCGGCAGCAGCAAGAAGCTTTGCGAGGTGATCCACATCGTTATGGCGGAAGATTTTTTTCTCAGCGCCACTTTGGCGAATGCCATGGATCATCGATGCGTGGTTTTGAGCATCAGAGAAAACAATACAATCATCAAGCATTGCACCAATAGTGCTGAGCGCTGCTTCATTGGCTACATACCCCGAAGTGAACACCAACGCCGCATCTTTGTTGTGAAGTTCTGCAAGCGTTGATTCAAGTTCTACTATGCGGTGGTGATTACCTGAGATGTTGCGTGTGCCGCCTGCACCTGCACCCATTGCATCGAGCGTATCGCGCATGGCTTTCAGAACAACAGGGTGCTGCCCCATGCCAAGGTAGTCATTAGCGCACCACACAACCACTTCTTTGCCCGTGCGATGGCTCAGCGCGAAGGGAAATTTACCTACTTGACGCTCAAGGTCTGTAAAAACCCTGTAGCGCCCCTCTTTGCGTATAGCATCAAGTGCGGATTCAAACCGTGCATCATAATCAATCTGTGTCATGTCACTACGTCTTGTTTTTTTGCGTTATTGCACGCGGATTAAGCGCCTGCAAGGGATTTCCAGAGAAAATGCGCGACTGCAAATCGCTCTCATTTTACCTGTGGTTTTGCTGCCAGAAATCTAAGGTTTAGAATTAGTCCAAGTAGCAGTAATGCTGCCATTTGATGGGCGCTAGCAAGCGATATGGGAACCACATATAGCAAGGTTAAAACCCCAAGAATAAACTGTAATCCAACGCCTGCACCCACCCAAACCACAGCATTACGTGTTGATTGCAGGCTGTGGCTCAACCCAAACCATACTAATATGCACGTGAGTGCGACGAGAATGTGCGCACCTGTGCGATGAATAAACTGTACAATAAGCGTATCGCTGTACCACGGATGAGAAGCTGTGATAGCTTGCGTAAGGTTGGGCGGAATGAAATGTCCATCCATAAGTGGATAAGAATTGTAGGATAGGCCTGCATCATTGCCCGCAACCAGTGCCCCTAGAATAATTTGAATCACTAGCGCCACAATGGTGACAGTGACCAGCGTATAAAATCCATTGCTGTAAGCAACTGTCCTAGTACGCGCCGTAACCTGCCAATATGTCCACAGTAACAAACCAAATAATGTAAACGCCAAGCTTAAATGTAGCGCAAGCTTTAGGGGATTGACGCGCGGTGCATCCACTAATCCACTGGCAACCATTACCCACCCCACTGTGCCCTGCAATCCAACCAGCAAAGTGGCAATAGCCATGCGTTTGATAAGCGGCAAGGGTAGTGCCTTGCGAACAAGAAAATAGGCAAAAGGCACAAGAAAGGCGAGGCCTATGATGCGTCCAAGTAAACGGTGAATGTATTCAAGCCAGAAAATCTGTTTGAATTCGCTGATGCCAAAATCCGAGTTTTTGATGATGAACTCTGGCGAAGATTTATATTCCGCAAATTCACTTTCCCATCCCTCTTGGCTAAGTGGGGGGAATATCCCCGAAAAAAGCTTCCATTCTACAATCGAAAGCCCCGATTCGGTAAGGCGTGTGACACCGCCAATAAATATCATACACGCCACCAATACCATCAGTGACAATAACCATGTGCGAATCGCTGCGGCATGTTGTATGTGAGGAACCATAGTGCCTACCTAGCACCAACATACGCGCTATCAAGTTAAATTGTGGAGAGGTCTAATTCCAGATATAGGAGTGCATCTGTAAGCAGGTGCCCATTGTTATAAGGAGCGATTTCCTTGAAATTGTAACGTGCATAGAGCGCACGTGCATGGCTCATACCTTTTAGTGTATCTAGCCGTATATGGCTGTATCCGCGCTCTTTTACTATGTGTAGTGTGGCATCAAACAAAGCGCCTCCTATCCCTTTTCCTGAGGCTTCAGGCATAACATAAAAACGTTTTAGCTCAGCTATGGTGTCATTAAAGCGATAAAATGCAATCGCCCCAACAGGCACATTCGCATGGTAAGCAACCACAATATCTCCTTCCGGAGGCAGATACTTTGCAGGCAGTGTCGCAATTTCGCTTTCAAACGATTGCTGAGATAAACATTCCGCCGCGCTACTTCCTGAAAATTCACCTTCCAACCACGCTTTGTAAGCACAAAAAATACTCCGCACCGCATCGATGGTGGCGGCGTCCCGTGCGCAGGTGATGGTAATCGATTCTGACATTGTCCTAACTTGTGATGTGAAAAAAGATAGTATAGTGCTGTCAGTAAATCTCCAAAATGCAAGGTCTTTCAATGACTCCACTTTTCTCGACCGCCACCTTGAATGCAACGCCATGGCCTAAGCGCTGGTTTTTTCTTGGCGTTACTGCGCTGGCTATTGCCGGTATTTTTTCGGTCATACTCGTTTCGGCACGCACGCCGCAGCTTGCCGCATTCAAGAATCTTTTTTCCGTATCTCTTGTGGTGCATGTCGATTTATCGGTATTGGTCTGGTTTCTTGCCGTAGGCGCCATGATGATGTCGTACCTAATCAACACTAAAGCCAACACGCTTCCTTATTTTCAGGCAGGTGCTTGGGGCTGCGCTGCGACCGCCACCGCACTCATGACCCTATCACCGCTCGATTCCCACTGGGATGTGATTAAAAGTAATTATATACCAGTGCTGGATAATCCCTTGTTTCTTACAGGCCTCGGGTTTCTATTGGCAGCGATGATAGTGCTTGCGATGCAAACACTGCTAAGCCCTCCCGCACGTGCAGCGCGCGATGCAAATGGGCTTATTCTGCGCGCGATTTATTATGCAGGGTGGATACTTTCTATCGCTCTTGCGGCCTTCATTCTAACGGGACAATACATGCCAAAAGGCTTGCCGCGCCCTTACCATTTCGAGCTGTTATTCTGGGCCGGCGGGCATATTCTACAATTCGCCTATACACAATTTGCGCTCATCGCTTGGGTGGTGTTGTTCGCAGCCATTGGTGGTATAATTACCAAGCGTGCCCGTAAAGTATGTGAGCTGGCGTTTGCACTGTACGTGATAGCCGCGCTGGCTTGCTTGTTACCGTTTGTACTTTATCCCATCGATTCTGAAGCATTTCGTACATTCTACACAAAATCCATGATTCACTCAGGCGGGGTAGGTGCACTGATTATCGGTGGTTACATCATTATTTCGCTTTTCCGCATGAAACTACCTACGCAAGCGCTGCGTGGGCATTATGCTATTTTGGTGATGTCGCTGCTTCTGTTTGCCTCGGGCGGCATCATTGCCTACTTTATTCAAGGCCAGAACGTGATTATTCCCGCCCATTATCATGGCTCTATTGTAGGGGTAACCTTGGCACTTATGGGCCTGTGTTATGTGCTGTTACCGCAATTTGGCTACAAGCCTGTCGCACACACAAAATTAGCGCTCTGGCAGCCCCTTTTATATGGGGTGGGTCAGCTTATGCATGTGGGAGGATTAGCAATTTCGGGGGGATACGGCGTGTTGCGTAAATCCACTGCCGAGCTCGATGGCGCAGCCAAAGTAACTATGGGTATCATGGGCTTAGGCGGATTACTCGCCATCATAGGCGGCTTATTGTTCGTGGTGATAGTAGTTAAATCTGTCCGTGGCACAAAGCTTGTGCATTCGTAATAATCACGGAAGAATAGCACAACCCCAGTAACTTATAATAATAATCGCGGGGAATAATCCACACAGCCTTTTTACATCGTGGCGGGTTACACTTGCAGGAGGACTGGGCCTGTGGCATAACCCAGTCAAATTGAAACAAGAAAGGGCTATCAATGCGCATCTCATCTTCTATCGCACTTATCACATCAGTAGTGATGCTTACAGCATGTGCAGGTCAACAAAACGCGAATAACGCCTCA
>JAIXZB010000184.1 GCA_027489915.1 Rickettsiales bacterium
AAGCGTTATCATGGGGCTGTTATTTTCAACTGCGCCTTTATAGCCTTTAATGGGGTGAGGAAGTTCGACACGCAGCGCGCTTAAATCGCGACTTTCAGGATGTAGCAAGACTGCGTCGGTGGTATAACTTACTTTATCTTCACTCTCCAATCCTTCGGGGCTCTGAACGAGAACGGGTGATGTTATGATGGCATGGCGGTCGGTAAAGCTGCCGGCAATGGTGATATCTTTGTAGGTAAATACTAACGTATCGTTGCTTGATGCTTTCAAATCTTCTGCAAAGGTATCGACGGCTTCTTTAACCAGCGCTTTATCAAGCCCTGCTTTGGACGTGAAATAGCCAATGACGCCGATGGCGATAATCGCAATCACCACTGGCAAGAAAAAACGGCGAGAAGATTTTGGGGTAGTTTCGGTCATCTCAAATCTTTCTAACTAAAAATCGTAATTAAAAATGTTATAATAAAGAACCAGATTATCAAGCCTATGAATACTGCCCATAATTCATGTATCAAATAACGTCCGTCAGATGTCTTAAAAAGACCAAATTTCTTGTTATGATAAATGATTTTAGGTGTTTTACGTTCAACTCTAACTTTTCCTTGTGACAGCAAATTTAAAAATCCGTCTGTAGTTCTTATGAAAAGATACTCCACAATTACCGAGAAGATGACATCCACAGACAAATCCCTTACTTTTTATCGACCATCATATTTCGGGTGGCTCCTGGAACGCTTACTTTCATGCCCTCGAGGCTATCATTCATCATAATTTGGCAGCCAAGGCGGGAGGTGTGGCTTAAGCCGAAGGCTAAATCGAGCATGTCTTCTTCATCATCGGTAGCGCTTGGAAGCTTGCTGTAGAAGGCTTCATCGATAATCACGTGGCACGTTGAGCAGGCAAGCGAGCCTTCGCACGCACCTTCTAATGGAATATGGTTTTGGTGTGCTACTTCGAGTAACGAAATGCCGTTTGGCGCATTGATGATTTTTTCTTCGCCACCTGCGAGTATAAATGTGATGTTAGGCATTTTTGCGTTCTCCTTACTTTTTATTCATTCACTGCATCGACATGCTGGCCTTTAAGAGCGTCGCCAATAGCAGCATTCATGCGGCGCTCGGCAAACGGGCCAACCATGCGATTGAGTTGTTCAACTTCGTAATCAATGCGGTCGCGGTCAGTGCCTTGAATGGCGCGCGATAGGGTTCCCATCTGGGCTCGAATCATGGCTTCCTCGCCTTGTTTCAGGTATTCACGCGCAGCTTCTATCGCACGCTCCACTTCACTTATGGCGCGCGTTGCTTCTACCCGTACTTCGATAAGCAGGCGTTCTATAATATCGGCTTGCGCGTTTTCCATACTGGCAAGCAACATAGCTTCGATGTCTTCAAAGGCAAGACCGTAGGATGGTTTTACCTCGATTTTCTGGGCGATACCGCTTTGCATTTCGGTGGCGGCAACAGTGAGCAATCCATCTGCATCGACAGTAAAATCTATTCTTATGCGCGCTGCACCTGCAACCATGGGAGGAATGCCGCTTAAAGTGAATTGACCAAGCGATCTGCAATGTTCCACTTTCTCGCGCTCGCCCTGTAGCACGTGGATTTTCATACTGGTCTGGCCATCTTCATATGTCGTGAATTCTTGCGACATCGAAACGGGGATGAGTGAATTGCGGTAAATAACTTTTTCGACAATGCCTCCCATGGTTTCGAGACCGAGGGATAGTGGTGTGACATCGAGCAATAAATGCTCAGCGCCTTGAGTGAGCGCATGAGCTTGAATGGCTGCACCGAGGGCTACCACTTCATCGGGATTCAAATCCGTGAGTGGTGGTTTACCAAAATAATTCTGTACCGCTTCACGCACCGCGAGTAGGCGTGTGGAGCCACCTACGAGCACCACACCATCAATGGCATCTGAAGTGAGGTTTGCATCCTGCATGGTGGTATCGATGCAAAGCAAGGTGCGGGCAATGAGTGGCTGAATAATGGTTGCAAGCGTTGCGCGTGTCAGCGTTAAACCTTGAATTTGTACGGATTCGTTTTGGCTGAGCGCTTCTTTAGCCCGCCGTGCATCGAGTAGCATGACGCCACAATGGGCATCGAGTGCAGAGCTTTTGGTTGGGGCAGCAAGTTTTTCGCCTGTGTTGGCTATGACATAATCGGCTATCAATGCATCGACATCATCGCCGCCAAGTTCGGTGTCGCCTGCGGTGGCGAGCACTTGAAACACGCCATCTTCGAGCTTAAGAATGGACACATCGAAGGTGCCGCCACCCAGATCGTAAATGGCGAAGGTACCCTGTTTTTGTGTATCCAATCCATATGCCAATGCGGCGGCTGTCGGTTCGTTGATAAGGCGTAGCACGTTGAGGCCTGCCAAGCGCGCTGCATCGCGCGTGGCAGTGCGGGCAGCATCATCGAAATAGGCGGGAACGGTTATGACAGCATCAGTCACTGCACGACCAAGTGATAGTTCGGCGGTGTGTTTCATATAGCGCAGGATATCTGCGGAGATTTGTACGGGAAGTGTGCTTGCATCGCCTTCGGTTTTGCCCATCTGGCGCTTAATTGAGGCATAAACTTGTTTGCCAAGCGCACGGGCAGCCTGCGCTTCGTGCCCTACAATGCTGCGGCCATTTTCATGCAGTACGACTGAGGGGATAATGGTGCGTCCCTGTGCATCGCCAATCGCTTGGACGCGACTTCCATCGGCAATGGCGACCACCGAGTGGGTGGTGCCTAAATCAATTCCTACGGCAACGGCTTCGCTGTGAGGCAGCGGTGTTTGGCCGGGTTCATGAATTTGCAGTAGATGCGCCATATTAGTGATGTATGTTATCATTATGTTGCGCTTGTTCGGCCATTGCTTTGAAGCGGTAAAAGAGCGTATGCGCCTCTTCCAGTGATTTGCCAAGGTATTTTAGACGCATGGTGAGTTGGGCGGCGCGCTCGAAGCTTTCTGTGGCAAATGCGCCTTCGAGTTCGGTGATGACGCGGCTCATGCTGGCTTTGATGTCATCCATGGCGACCTTCAGTGCCGGCCCTGAATCGCATTCGCTAAGTTGTTCGCGTAATTCCAGTATTTCCATGAGTAATGCATTATCTGGTTTTTCGGAATCTTCATCGGTGTTGACGAAAACACCGTTAAGCTCCAGCAGGTATTCGGCACGGGTGAGTGGGGATTTGAGCGTGTCATACGCATCGTTCACGCGCATGGATTTTTGGATGGCGATTAGGCGCTCTTCAGCATTTTTACCGATGAGTTTGTCAGGGTGGGTTTCGCGCTGAAGGGCAATAAAGCGCTTATGTAACTCAGACTCGCTAAACACGTAGGCTGGGCTTAGACCAAAGAGAGAGAAATAATTTTCCATCGCTAGACGTGGAAGCTTTCACCGCAACCGCAATGGCCTTTGGCATTTGGATTGCTGAAAGTGAATCCGCTTTTGAATTTTTCTTCGGTGAAATCCATCTCGGTACCTATGAGGAACATGATGGCTTTGGGATCGATAAGAACGCGTACACCTTTATCTTCGACCACTTCATCGAATTTGGTGGCCTCATCAGCATATTCGATGGTGTAGCTGAGGCCTGAACAGCCGCGTGTGCGCACCCCTACTTTGATTGCATAGGTTGGTTTTTCGCGCTTACTCATCAGCACCTTAATTTGCTCGGCTGCGCGGTCG
>JAIXZB010000145.1 GCA_027489915.1 Rickettsiales bacterium
ATCCGCACTGCCCAAAAATACTTTTGCCTTGGGGTGCGGCAGCCCGTGACCAGCACCAAAACAATAAATGCGCGAATGCTCGAGGAACCTACCAACAATGCTCTTCACATTAATGTTATCTGAAAAGCCCTTAATGCCAGGCCGCAACCCACAAATCCCGCGCACTACAAGCTCCACCTGCACACCCGCTTGCGAGGCCGCATAGAGCGCATCAATCGTATCAGGGTCAATCAGCGCATTCAGCTTCAGCCAGATCGCAGCAGGCCTTCCTGCCTGCGCATGTTCAATCTCTTCCCAGATCATCTGCAGCAATTTACGCCGCATATTTTGCGGTGCCACCAGCAGCTTCGCAAACCGTTTTGGTCTACCATACCCCGTGATATAATTGAATAATAACAACGCATCGCGGCACAGTTCAGGATTGCACGTAAAAAACGATAAATCCGTATACACTTTTGCCGTCGCAGGGTGATAATTCCCCGTACCAAAATGCGCATAGGATTTGAGTTTTCCTTCCTGCTTACGCACCACCAGCGAAATTTTCGCATGCGTTTTCAAATGCACAAAGCCGTACACCACCTGTACACCCGCACGCTCCATATCACGCGCAAATCGCATATTGGCTTCTTCATCAAACCGCGCTTTGAGTTCCACCAGCGCCGTCACCGACTTACCCGCCTCCGCTGCAGCAATCAACGCCTTCACAATCGGCGAATCGTTACTGGTGCGATACAGTGTTTGCTTAATCGATACCACCATCGGATCAATCGCAGCCTGACGCAAAAACTGCACCACCACATCAAAACTTTCATACGGGTGATGCACCACTAAATCTTTCGCCTCAATCGCCGCAAAGCAATCGCCATTATAATCATTCACCCGCTCAGGAAAGCGCACTTTGAACGGCACAAATTTCAAATCGTCGCGCGCAAGCGCATACAGCTCGGTGAGCTTTTCTAAACCCACCATGCCTTCCACCATCACCACATCATGCTTATCTGCAGGCAAATGCTCGAGCATAAAATGCAACAGTTCGTCCGATACACCGTGGCTCACCTTCACCCGCACAAAGCGTCCACGCCTGCGCTCTTGCAGCGCTTGCTCAAACACCCGCATCAAATCATCGGCCTCGTCTTCAATCTCCAAATCCGAATCACGAATCATCCGAAACAGCGCCGATTCAATACATGAAAACCCTGGGAATAATTGCTCAATACACAGCGTAATCACATCCTCAATCGGGATGAACTTCACCGCCCGTGCATTCTCCAATTTCACAAAACGTGGCAGCGCCTGCGGCATCAGAATCAATGCGGTAAGCGGTTTCTTTTTCTTTAGCGGCTGCAAGCGAAACACCTGCACCATGCCCTGATTGGGAATAAACGGAAATGGGTGCGCAGGATCCACCGCAATCGGTGTGAGTAGCGGAAAAATATGCTCTTCAAAATAGGTCTTAAGTGTGGCGCGGTCGCGCTCACTCACTTCATCGGGCTTGGCCACATAAATCGCCTCTTCCGCCAGCGCATGCTTCAACTCCAACCAGCAACGCTGCTGCGCCTGCATCAATTCCAGCGCATGCGTATTGATAAGTTTTAATTGTTCCTTCGGCTTCAGCCCATCCACACTTAGCGCTTGTACCCCATGGCGCGCTTGGTCTTTGAGGCCAGCCACCCGCACCATATAAAATTCGTCCAAATTATTTGCCGAAATCGAGAGAAATTTCACCCGCTCAAGCAGTGGCACTTTAGGGTTCTGCGCCTCCTCCATCACACGCGTGTTAAACGCGAGCCACGATAATTCACGGTTAATATACCGGTCTGTCGGATGTTCAAACATCGATGCCACCTGTGCATCATTAAGTTCAAAACCAAGGGGCGTGCGTGGAGTTTTTTTCATCTTTCCTTGCTTTCAAGGGTTAAGTGGCGCTAGGTTTATGTCGTCGTTTTACTTTACTTTCTCCCAAAGTGAAACGACACAAGTGCGACCGCACGCCGCGCATTGTTGCGCGTAAGCAAGCGTGGCGTCTGAACGCCCTTGTTTTTACCGCAGGGAAAAATAAGGTTAAACAAATTACATGAGCAAACTACTCTACATCCTGCGTCACGCCAAGGCCGAATTCGCCGCCGATTACGCCGAAGACCACGCCCGCCCCCTCAACCCTCGCGGCAAAAACGATGCAGTGGCATGCGGCAATCACATGCGAAGCCTTGCAAACCCACCACAGCTTGCCCTGTGCTCCACCGCCACCCGCACCCGCGAAACCTACGATGCGCTAGGGCTCGATATCCCCGTCGCCTATAGCGATAAACTCTACCTCGCCAATGTGGGTGAATTACTCCACCACATAAACGCACTCCCAGCCGAAATAGACAGCGCCCTCATCGTGGGCCACAATCCCGGTATGCACGAACTCACCGCCATCCTCACCCACCACGCCGAAAACGATGCCGATACCGAACGCCTACGCGAAAAATTCCCCACTTGTACCCTAGCTACCCTAAGCTTCACCAAAGACTGGGCAGAAATAACCCCCGACAGCGCCACCCTAAAAGCCCTGCACACTCCCACAAAAGCATAGATTTGTCCCAACGGGTTGCAGAGTGGGTCGAATACTAGGAGGGTTCTGTTTTATAAGCGCAGTGTAGCAGCGCTACATGAGCATTATAAAACAGGTTCCGACAGCGTAGGCGATCCGCTATGCAACCCGTACTAGCCCATTTTGGCGACTAGGGCGTGTAAGGAGGCGATAAGCTCTTTCCCCACCACCTGTCCGGCCTCTTTAATCTGCTGATTAAATATCACCTTAATCGCATCGATATGTTTGCGCACTACCAGCATCCTGCTTGCTTCAATTACAGGGTTCTGCTGCATGTACTCCACCAGCATTTTCCCCACAAGCGTTCCGAGATCATAACCAAAAATGCCCGCCTGCGCTTTAATCGAATAGGCAGCCGTAAGCATCAAATGATGCGCCATCGGATCACCATGCCGCAACACCATATCCTCGTAAGCAGCCTCCAGCTTCTCAATATCATCGCGCGCCCATGACAGAAATTCACTCTCTGCTCCGTGTATAACTTCCTGCGCTTGCGAAACAACCGCATCGTTCAGAATATCCTGCGCCCGCACACCTTCACCAAGCTGCGCTTTAATCTGCGCGTTAGCGGCAAAAATAGCTGCCTCATTCTCTGCAGCAATCTGCACCATGCCAGAAAGCCCTGCAAACATAGTATCCACACCGCCAATATCGAGTGGCTTTGCAATCTTAGGTTTGCGTCTGTCGGTTCCCGGCGCAATCGGCACCTTACGCCTGCGACACGGCCCCACATAACCCGCAGCTTCCACAAACACGCGTGGGTTATCAATCACCTGAATAATGCGGTGCGATAAGGTTTTCGCACTGAACGGTTTCACCACAAATTCTGTAATGCCCGAATCACGCGCCTTCTTCACGTCATTAAATTCCGCCTCAGCGGTAAGCATAATAATCGGCACATCGCGCCGAATCGCCTGATCGCTTGTAAGCCCCCGCACCGTGCGCACAAGGCGTATCCCGCCGCCTCTATCCATGCGTGATTCCGTAATCACAAGCTCAATCCGTTTGGCCCGCATCTGCATAATGGCATCATCGGGGTTGTCAGCTACAAAAATAGACCGGAAACCAAAACTGAAAAGCACGCGCCTAACAAGCTCTGCTGTGCGCGTGTCGCTATCAGCAACCAGCACCGCCACCTGAGCAAAACGCTCACGCGGATCACCCTTCACCATTCCACTTGATTGCTTAAACATCCGCCCTGCAAAAATATGCTGTAATCATAAGATTACACTAACAAAAATCAGCCAGAATGTCACGCACGAAGGGCACAGTAATCGGCTGCTTGCTTTGCAGCGCCTTAGCATCAAGCTGAGCCACCATACGCAATACTGCCGCACCCGAACGTTCCGCGCGCTTCACAAGGTAAGCAATCACCTCCTCGCTGGCACGTAACTGGCGATCGGTGAAGGCTTTAGCAAACAGCACTTCCATTAGCATATCATCAGGCGCGTGCAGCAACACCTCAGGCATCGCCTTAAAGCGTGAAGCCAGATCGGCACGGATTGTGCTGCGCTGAGCAATGCGTGCACGGGTAGTAATCAGCAATCGCAGCTGCCGCGCCAGCACTTCATTAATCAGTTGCGCCAGCGCCTCCTCCGCCACAAACGTATCAGGCAGCTCCAGCACATACGCATCCGCACCTTCAAGCAGCACGTCGGCAAGCTTCTCTCCCAGCTCCAGCACATCTAAAATGCGCGCTGCATGCACCTGCGCAAACACATGCGCAAGGTGGCTCTTGCCACTTCCCTCAGGGCCACATAGCGCCATTACAGGCGCCACCCACCTCTGCATATCCGAGACAACCGTGTGCGCATCACGGTTACTATCTGTCACCACAAAATCCTGCGGCGCGTAACTCACTGCATGCGGGAGTGGCAACGTATATTGTGAAACAGCGCTCAAGCGTCATGCCTTACGCGCTTGGAGGATTCTGGCCGTTATAATACGGACTTTGCATGTAATTTGATAAAGCAAACCGCACCAGCACCCCAATCACCGCCGCAATCGGTACGGCAAGTAGCACCCCTACAAATCCAAACAGCGCCGCGCCCGATAACATCGCAAACAGCATCCAAAGCGGGTGCAGCCCAACTTTCTCACCCACAATTTTTGGCGTCAAAAACTGCTGCTCCATTACCTGCCCTACCAGAAAAATCCCAATCGTTGCATACATCGTCACCCCAAGCCCGCTATCGGCCCACACAATGCCAAGCCCAAGCCCCATGGTCAGCACTGTCCCCACATAAGGGATAATGATAAACACGGCCGAAAGCAGTCCAATCACAATCGCAAATGGCACGCTAGCAATCGACAGCGCAATGCAATAATACACTGCCAAAATCAGCATCACATTGAACTGCCCGCGCAAAAATCCGGCCAGCGTGTCATCAATCGCTGCAATCTGCGTGCGCACCGTTTGCACATAATCACGCGGCAGCAAACTATCGACTTTCGCCACCATTTTATCCCAATCCCGCAGGCAGTAAAACGATACAATTGGCGTAATGAACAGCAGCGAAAGCACGTTCAAAATCGCCCCACTCGATGCCACCACCTTTTTCGCCAAATCCGCAGGCGAGCCAATCAAATCCTGCGATACCTGATACATCGTCTCACGAAACAACGTGGCACTGGTATCCATCTCCACCCCAGGAATCACACCAAGCAGCGAATTGGCACTTTTTCGCACCATCAAATCCACATGGTCAAACGTATCAGGAAGCGCCGAAACCAGCCCCGCAAACTGCTTGATAAGCAATGGCAAAATCCATAGCAACATGCCAATAATGGAGGCAAATAACAGCACCGTAATCAGCGCCGTTGCCGCCGTACGCGAAAACTTCGCACGCTCCAGCCTATCCGCCAGCGGGTCAAACAGGTATGCAAGCAGCATCCCCAGCACAAACGGCAGCAAAATCTGCGCAACCTGTCCCAAAAACAGTGCAAATCCAATAATCAGCACCCCCCAAAACACGGCAGAGGATCGTAAAATCATAGGCAACATGGCATTTTCTTTATGGTTCTGAGTCATAAAACAAGGCTTTAGCAGGTTTTACAACCGCCCGCCACGCCAAAAAAGCTGTAACCCAATTTTAATCTTTAGCCATTACACTTTAAAAACACACAAACCAATACGAGGATGCATGAACCGGGGTGTTAGTGAGCAAGAAGCAGCCGCACTGCGTATCACTATTCGCGAGCGCTTAACTGCCGCACAACGCGAGTCACAGCAAACAGGTCGGCCACTACATATCCTAGTTGGCGAAGAACATAGCAGCTACAGAAGTTTTGTAGGAAATATGCTCATCACCAGCGAAGCACAACGCCTTGGCATACGTAATTTGAACCTTGAAATGCCAGCAAATCAGTTGGGAACACTTCCTGCCACGGCTGGTCTCGAAACACTTCAATTAATGCCCACATTATTTTCTTCTATGCGCACACAAGCCATAGATTCAGCCTACAACACCCAAGACCGAAATGAAAATTTTAGTCCCTCGGGCATACAGCGCAGAGATGCTGCTATGGCAACCCGTATCGCATCACAAACGGGGGGTAGCATATCACTCGTAGGCGGGCTACATCTCCAAGGTATCAGTCAGCATCCTGCATTGCGTAACGGTGTTGTGGTGAATTTTAACACCACACAGGGCACACTCGAAGGCCTCGCACCGCACCTGCAAGCACGTGATCTTTTTGCTAGTAATCCACAAAATGCACTCCAAATCTCTCCACGCGGCGATGCTCGAGAAATGTCGCTACATCAAGCCGCAACCATTAGTTTGGGGGAAAGACAGGCTGCGCCAGCATTAGCAAAATTGGAAAGTCGGGGCGTCATCAACTCACCCGAACGCTTGCGACAAACCGCCAACCAACTAGCCTCAACAGATCCAAATACACTCAGTATCCCACAAGGCATCCTAGCTTACCGCGTTCACCGTGATCTGGCTGCTACTGAACCCAACAACACTACCCATGCAACCAGAGCTGGGGAGTTTTTTAACAACATACAAAAACGTGTGGCCACTCAGCATCCTCAGATTGCTGAACAGTTTGCACATTTTGGCAATGAAGCCCCTTCAAATGTGCGCAACGAAATAGGAAACGCGAGATCATCAGGGTTTCTCGACGGACTACGCAACATGTTCAGTAACCAAAATTTCCCAACTGCACCTGCATCACCTGCACAACCCGTTTCGCCCAATGGACCTGGGCAAAGGCCTCCAGACAGCACCGAAAGACCGATGCCCAATCGCTAGGCTTTGCTTGTGTGCTTACTGTAGTAGTTTGAGTAGATTGACTAACGCGACCTAATCCGCCACACCCCGTCCACATCCGCCACAATTAGCCCTGCTTTCGATAAGCCAGCGCGCGCCTTCGCTACATCGTCCTTAATATACAAAATCACCACTGCATTATTAATCCCAATACTCAGCGTATCCATCGCCACAAACCCCTCGGCGGCGCGTAGGTGTTTTTCAATCATAGCCCAGTCTTTAAGCGTGGTAAATTGCACCAATATATTTTGCTGTTTCGCTTCAAGCTTGGCCTTGGCTTCCAAATGCGCGGTCGACTCTGTCACCCGCGCCAGCCGCTTGGCTGTGCGTTTCACCGCTTCTTTATACAGCTCCGTGCGCGGCGGGAATTTCCCGTCGGGCAGCGCATCGGGCGATACATTTAACCGTTCAATTTTCTGCCCTTCCTCGCGCA
>JAIXZB010000218.1 GCA_027489915.1 Rickettsiales bacterium
GAGGGCATAAAAAGATTTCATCTGCGCAGTATTCATCGCCGCTTCTTGTTGCCATGGCATTTTTGAACCACGACATGTGGCTTACATCGCTGCCAATGACATCTGGATAGGCGTGAGGTTGCGAGCAGGCCACTACTTTACCTGTTTTGTTAACCAGTAGAAGATTCTGATAGACTGAATAAAAGCGGTTAATGATAGAAAGCCTGTTGATGGCATGCTTGCAGCTTTCTACCGACATATTCTCAAGGCAGCTATACATAGCGTCGTCGGTTGCCCACCACCTTACATCGGCTGTGCGTTCGTAGAGGTTGCGAACGATAAGCTGCACCAATGTTTGAGCCATTTCCGAAAGGCGCGAAAATTCACTGGATTCAAACTGAGAGGCAAGCTCCGAGGTTTGCTCGTTGATCCGCGTCATGATGGTTGTGCGCAATTCTTTTGAATTTACGGATGCCTGATTGGCAAGATTCTTCACCTCCTGCGCAACGACTGCGAACCCTTTGCCATATTCACCTGCGCGCGCTGCTTCAATCGTGGCATTGAGGGCAAGAAGGTTTGTTTTGCTGGCAATACTCTCGTTGGTGCGTGCAAATTTATGCACTTCCATCTGAATGGTGCTGATAATGTGATCTATGCTGACCGATGCCATAGTTTCCCCTGTACGCCTTGTTATACTATGAATTTGCTACTAAGCGGTAGGTGTTGTAAATCAAATTCTTTGGAGGGACCCATCTTGGGCTCTTCTGTTTTTAAGGTGTTGCATAGTGTGTCCATGAATTTATCTGATATGCTCACGTTAATACTTTATCGTGATGAAAATATTATCGTTCTTAATAAGCCGTCAGGCATTGCAGTGCATCGCACATCGAAGGGTGATCCTTCGCTGGAAGATGGTTTTGCGCAATTACAGTTTGGGCAGAAGCGCAATCCCGCGCTTGCGCACAGACTGGATAAATTAACCAGCGGGTGTTTGGTGCTTGGTCGTAATGCAGGTGCGCTTACCCGGTTGGGTAAATTATTTGCGAGTGGCAAAATTCGTAAGCGTTATCTTGCGCTCGTTATAGGTGGGCCCAAGGAGTCCAAAGGCGTTATATCTATTCCCATAACTCGCGTTGATTTGGGGCGAGGCAAATGGGAATTTCGCTGTGATGCAACAGGGCAGGAGGCGATAACCCACTATGAAGTGCTCAAAGCTTCTGCAACACATAGCTTACTTAGCCTTACGCCGATAACGGGTAGAACCCACCAATTACGTCTGCATTGTCAGGCAATGGGGTGTTCTATAATGGGGGATATATTCTATGGCGGAGGCGAGGGGCCTTTGATGCTGCATGCATTTCAGGTGATGATTCCCACTGGCAGTGGTTGCGCCCGTGTGGATGTGAACGCGCCCTTGCCCGATTACATGGCTCAGGCACTAGCACAGCATTCCATGAGTATTCCTGCGCCTATGGCTTGGGAATAAGCGTTACTGTAATTTCTTCTGGGTATTCGTAACCTGCGCCCGAGGCTGCATCCACCAGAGCAGGAACGCCGAGTAGCAAAATGTTGCCGTAAGCGCGTCCTCTGGTTCCGGCTTGGGCTTTGCTCACGTTACTTCCCACGCCTTCCTTGCTGCATATCACCTGTAACTGTTTGAAAGCCCGGGGAACGGTGATGGATTCGGGGGTGGAGTCTACTTCCCATGTTTGCTCGCCGTTGCTTATGGTGCAGGAGGCGCCTTGCTCGGGGGTGGTGGATATGCGAATCGTTTGTGTTTCATCGGCTGTAAGTGTTGCACAGGCAGGAAGTGCTAAAAGCAGTGCAATCAAAGCTATGTGGCGCATGCATGCATCCTATTTGAGATCGAACATAATCTCGTTACGCCGAAAATAGGGCAGTGTCCATGGTGGATTGTAATAGGCGTATGTTGCGGGGCCTGTTACTTCCAATTTCTCTTTTTCTATAAAGGCTTCAAGCAGGCCGTAATGCTCGGCTATATTCGCATCGCTGGTGCGGCCATTGAAGCGAATAGCTACTGTGCGCTTTGCGGGCTGTTCGCTTAAGGTTACGGCATCATTCTTTGGTTTTGGCAAATTTGCGAGTGTATATTCGGCAGGCATGACAAAGCGTACCTTCCATTCTTTACCCTGTTTTTGTTGAATCACAGGAGCCGTCATAGCGATGGACTGGCCTTTTTCCTGCTGCGTTACGGGTGCGGTCATGGCGATTTTGGTGTTCGGAATGTTGGCGCCAAAGATATAATCCGCAAGCGAGCTGAAGCCTTCATTCACTGCACCCATGCGGTCGCCTTTTACGGTGGTTTCTGCTATCACAAGTGATGGATAGTTGCGGATTTCGATGTCACCTGCCGTGCGCTCTACGGTGTATCTGGGTGTTTCAACCTGACTCATAATAACCCCGCATGAGCTGAGCGCTGCTGTAGCCAGCAACGCCGCTGCTATAATGATTTTATTGCGTTTGCGCATAGATTCTCCTGTAATGCTCTTTAATTAGTGCCTTTGCCTTTGCTTACAAGGAGCATGGTGGCGTAAATCTGCGCTTCTCATTTTGTGTATTTGCACTTAGATTGCCCTGTATGAGTGTTGCATCTTTATATGAAAAACTTAAGCAGGCCAGAACCGAAGAAGATGTAAAGGATATTTACATCAAGGCCTTGGGGCTAAAAAGCTATACCAAGGGGCTGATAGACATCCGCACCGATGAAATCTGGTTCGAGGCGAAAGACAAGCCCACATTGAGCTATGCCATGTTCACGCAGCTTTTGCATTATGTGCAGGATGCCCTGAATAAAGGCGAGCCATTGCCGCCGTTTCTGGCGGTGATAGATGCGGAAAAAGCCGCCATTATGGAAACGGAAAATGTGCTGCCGCTTCTCAAGAAGAAAATCATCAAATGGGGTAAATCGGCAAGCCAATACCCCAAAGAAGCGCTCGATGTGGTGTCGGCGCATATCGGCACGCATTTCGTGTCGTATAAAATCGCCACACACGAGGAAGAGTTTATTGCCACCGTAAAAGCGGCGATTAAAACAGGCAAAATCATCCGCACGCAAATCACGCCCGATAACTTGAAGCAGGTGTTCGATAAATGGGTGGCGATGGTTGGGCGCGAAGTGGCAGGGGTGGCGGAAGAGAAATACGCGCTGTTGTTTTTTGCCGATATTATGAGCGATGGCACAGTATCGACGCATGATAATTTGCCCGCCGAGCTATTGCACAAGAATAATGCGCCTGTGTTTAGTTTAGAAGGCAAGATTTATGAGCTGGGCAACAAAGAAGGCTATCGCCAGTTTTGGGCGATTTATCACCGCCCGCCCGATAAACAATACCGCGATTATTTGCTGGAGCGGCGCGATAGTTTAATCCCCCTCGATGAGCGCAGCTTCAAAGGCGCATATTACACCCCGCTGCATGTGGTCGATAAAGCCTATGACACGCTTGCCGAAACTCTCGGCAAGAACTAGCAGCAAAACTACATTGTGTGGGATATGTGCTGTGGGGTTGGCAATTTAGAGGTGAAGCACAGCAACCACCGCAACGTGTTTATGAGTACGCTCGACCAAGCAGATGTGGATGTGATGCGCGCCACCAAAACCTGCGTTGCTGCCACGCGCTTTCAATATGATTATCTGAATGATGATATTACCGATGATGGGCAGATTGATTATACGCTGACGAATAAACTACCCGCCGAGCTGCGCGCGGCGATTGCAGCAGCAAATGCAGGCACGGGGAAGAAGATTTTAGTGCTGATTAACCCGCCTTATGCGGAGGCGGCGAATTCACAAGGTAACGAAGGCAAAACCGATGTTGCCGCCACTAATATCGGCGCGTGGATGAAATCGCAGGATTATGGCTATGGTGCGCGCGAATTATTCACACAATTTTTGGTACGTATTGGGCGCGAAATGCCCACTGCCACGGTGGCGATGTTCAGCACACTCAAATATGTGAATGCACCGAACTTCGAGAAGTTCCGCGAACATTGGAATGCACAGTTTCTGGATGGATTTATTGTGCATTCCAAAGCGTTCGATGGATTAAAAGGCAATTTCCCCATCGGATTTTTGATTTGGAAAACCAACAAGCAAGGCAGGCGTACCGCCATCACCGAGATTGCGGTAGAGGTATTGGACAAGAAGGCAAATCCGATTGGCGATAAGAAATTCTACAATCTTCCAAACAATCAATTTCTCAGCTTATGGATGCCCCGATTAAAAACTAGTGGAACGAACATACCCCTTAAGAATGCCATTCATCCGCAGACCAATCATGCAAAAGTTACTGCGTGGCGAGATGATGCTATTGGTTACTTGTTAGCGAATAGTAATGACCCGCAACATGCTGGCACTTTAACAGCGCTTTATTCTTCAGTATGCAGCCAAGCAAATGGCTTCTACATCACCCCCGACAATCTCTGGCAAGCTGCGATTGTGTTTGCTGTGCGCCGCCTAATCAAACCCACATGGATAAACGACCGCGACCAGTTTTTGCAGCCCTCCGCGCCGCTTTCGGATGAATTTAAAACCGATTGTTTGATATGGATGCTGTTTAATGGTAGCAATTTGACTGCCAGTGCGGATGGGCTGGAGTGGAACGGGCGGACATGGAGCATTGTCAATCATTTCATTCCCTTCACGGAAGGCGAAGTTGGTGCGCCTGAGCGATTTGAATCTGATTTTATGGTTCGGTATTTGGCCACGCCGTATCCCCGTCATTCTGTGGCAAGCAAAGCGCAGAGCACAGAATCTTTAGATCCTGCGCAATTGCGTCGCAATTCGCAGGATGACAAAGCAAAACCTCTCTCGCCCGAAGCGCTGGCGGTGCTGAACGCGGGGCGCGCACTATGGCAAGCCTATTTCGCGCACACCCCACCCCACAGCGTGCGCGAGGAATTGAAGCTAAACCGCGCGGATGTGGGCTGGTATCAAATCCGCAATGCGCTGAAAAAACGTGAAACGCTTGGCGATGGGGTGCCAGTGGATTTTGCCCCCTTCGAGGCTGCCTACAAAGCCTTAAGCGAAAAACTGGTGCCGCAGCTCTATGCGCTTGGGTTTTTGAAGCCCTGATTTATTTTGTCACCCCGCACGTGTTGCGGGGTCTGTGGTGCAGCTTGCAGGAATGTGCGTGTTGGCAGACGGATACCGCAATACATGCGGTATGACAGGTTTTGGGGTGGGGCTATAGGGAGGGATTGCTAAGTTCACTTCGTCGACTCAAGCGCGGAGTTGAACGGAGGGTTCTTCCGAGCTACCCTCCCTGTCTGCCATAAAAAAAGCCGCGCTAGGCGGCTGTTTTTATGGCGGACAGGGAGGGATTCGAACCCTCGATAGAGTTGCCCCTATGCCAGTTTTCGAGACTGGTACCTTCAACCACTCGGTCACCTGTCCGCACGTATGAGATTTCGCTCTTAACGAGCCTTAGTGCAAATGTAAATAGTTAAGCGCGGGCAAGTGTAGTTATGTGGTGAATGACTTCGTCCACATCCCCATCGCTCATGCTGGAGCCCGAGGGGAGGCAGAGGCCGCTTGCAAAGAGGGATTCGCTGACGCTGCCGCCAATCATTTGCACATCTTTGAATACGGGTTGCATGTGCATGGGCTTCCACATCGGGCGGGATTCGATGTTGTGCGCTTCGAGCTCTACACGCAGTTGTTCGGGAGTGTGGCCGTATAATGTGCTGTCGATAAGCATGACGGTGAGCCAGCGCGTGTGGCGGCCATAGTCCATTTCGGGCATGAAGCTGATACCTGCGGTATTGGTTAGGCCTTGCTTGTAGCGTTCGGCGATGACGCGCCTTCTGGCGACGCGTTCTTCAATCACTTCGAGCTGTGCGCGGCCAATGGCGGCGACGATATTGCTCATGCGGTAATTATAGCCGTAGGTGGTGTGTTCGTAATGCGGGGCAGGGTCGCGCGCTTGCTGCGAGAGGAAGCGTGCCTGATCGATAAGCGCTTTATCATCCGATGCCAGCATGCCGCCGCCGCTTGAGGTGATGATTTTATTGCCGTTGAATGAGAATGCGGCGCAGCGCGCGCCATTGCCTGCGTGCTTGCCTTTGTATTGGCTGCCGACCGATTCTGCCGCATCGATAATGATGGGGATGTTATAGGGATCGCAGATGTGACGCAGCGCATCGATATCGCAGGATTGGCCGTATAAATCGGTGGGAAGTACGGCTTTGGGGAGTTTTCCTTTATTGGCAAGGGTTTTCAGTGTTTCGGCAAGAAGGGCGGTATCCATGCAGCCACTTTCTGCATCAGCATCGATGAGGATGGGGGTGGCGTTTTGGTATAAAATGGGCGCAATGCTGCCGATGAAGGTAAGGCTTGCGGCAATGACACTGTCGCCCGCGCCGATGCCTAGGCAGCGAAGTGCCAGATGGATGGCGGCGGTGCCGCTGGTGAGTGCGACGCAGTGAGGCAGGCCTGTATATGCGCTAAAATCACGCTCGAACGCGTCTATCATGGGGCCTGTGGGGGCGACGTAATTGCTGGCGAAGGCTTCTTCGATATAGCGCAGTTCATTGCCACTCATATGAGGCGGGGAGAGGAATAGGCGGCTGCTGCGTGTCATGATGGAAGTCCTTTACGGTAATCATCGAGCCTTGGCATGGTGACGTGGCCTTCGGCGCTCACGCCCTCTTTGTTTTTTACGGTGTGGAAGGTACGATATAATATGCGCACATCTTCAGCAAAGCTCCAATTCTCAACATAACGTGCGTCGAGCTCTAGTCTTTCTTCCCACGAAAGGGCGTTGCGGCCTGATACTTGCGCAAGGCCTGTGATTCCGGGGCGCATGGTATGGCGAAGTTGTTCGCGCGGGCTGTAATAAGGCAGATATTCGGGCAAAAGTGGACGAGGGCCGACAAGCGACATATCGCCTCGCAGGATGTTCCAGAGTTCTGGTAATTCATCGAGGCTGGTGGCGCGCAGCCATGTTCCGAAGGGGGTGATGCGCTCACTATCGCTTCCAGCGCCCGTTTTCATGGTACGGAATTTGATGAGGGTGAAGGGCTTGTTATGCAATCCAATCCGTTCCTGCGTAAAGAAAACGGGGCTGCCAATGGATTTTTTTACCTTAAATATCAGCCAGATAATGAGTGGCAATAGCACAATAAGCCCACCAAGACTGGCGGCGATGTCGCATAAACGCTTTATTGTAAGACCCATTATAATCCGCTATGATTTGGAGAGGTTAGCACTATGACACAATTAGGTTTTCCGCAAGCGACGGATGCTCCCATTATTATCATTGGTGGGGGTGGGCATACACGTGTGTTGATTGATGTGCTGGAAACCATGAATGCCACGATTGAGGGCATTGTTACGCAAGATGAATCGATTCTTGGGCAATCTGTGCTTGGGGTTCCTGTTTTGGGGCTTGAGCGTGATATTAAAGCAGATGCATCCAGAGTGCTGCTGGTGAATGGAGTAGGTAATCGCGCCCGCACGGGAGATAGTGGGTTGAAGCTGCGCGAAACAGTGGCGGATCGGTATAAAAATATGGGGTTCAGGTTTTCGACTGTAATCAGTCCGCATGCGGTGCTGAGTAGGCATACTGTACTCAGCGAAGGTGTGCAGGTGCTGCACGATGCCGTGGTGCAGCCTGTTGCGCATGTGGGCGCGCATACCATCATCAACAGTGCTGCGGTGGTGGAGCATGATTGCCGTATCGGCATGTTCGGACATATCGCCCCAGGGGCGGTGCTGTGCGGTAACGTTACCGTTGGCAACTACACACATATCGGCGCGAATTCGACCATCATTCAGGGGCTGGTGATTGGCGAGCGTGTAATTATAGCTGCAGGTATGCGGGTTGCGCGCAATGTAGCCTCAGGTGAAACTGTAAAGTAGCTAAACTGCTGCTTTGACTGCATCGATAATCTGATCAATTTCATCGTTCGAAAGATACGGATGCATAGGCAGGCTGAATACCCGTGTTGCAAGATCTTCGCATATTGGTAATGCTCCACCTGTTGCGGTTGGGTGCATGTTGTATGCAGTTTGCTGATGCAGTGGGCGTGGGTAATAAACCATGGTTGGGATACCAGCATCTTTCAGTTTTGCCTGAATGGATGTGCGGTGCGATTCATCCTTGGCAATGAGTGTGTATTGCGCCCATGCCGATTCCATGCCTGATGGAATTACGGGTGTAAGCAAACATTCCTTTAGTCCTGCAGTATAGCGGTTTGCAACGCGTTGGCGCTCTTCGATTTCTTTGCCAAAAATTGCCAGCTTTTCGATAAGAATAGCGGCTTGAAGGGTATCGAGGCGGGCATTAAGGCCGACACGCACATTATCGTATTTATCCGACCCTTTGCCATGCACTCGCAGGCTAGTCATGATATCGTAGAGTTCTTTGTCATCGGTGAATACTGCACCACCATCGCCATAACATCCCAGTGGCTTGGCAGGGAAAAAGCTGGTGGTGGTGACATGCGTCAGTTTGCCTGCCTTTACACCGTTTATGCTGCTGCCGAATCCCTGTGCTGCATCGCCCATTACCCATAAGCCGTTGGCTTCTGCGATAGGATGAATACGCGAATAATCGGGAGCCAAGCCAAACATATAGACAGGAATTACGCCAACAGGCTTTAGGCCTTTTTTCTTAGCTTCGCCAATTGCTTGTTCAAATGATGCAGGATCCATATTGAAGCTGCGCTCTTCAATATCAACAAATACGGGACTTGCACCTCGTAGGGCCACCACTTCTGCAGTTGCGGCGAAGGTGAAGCTTGGAACAAATACCGCATCTCCTGGGCCTACATTTTTGGCCATCAGTACCAGCGACATGGCATCAGTACCGTTCGAGCAGGTGAGGCTGTAGGTAGCGCCGCAAAAGGCAGAAAGCTGCTTTTCAAATTCGGCTACTTCCTTGCCCATGATATAGTTTCCATGGTCTAGCACGCGTGCAATAGCTGCATCTATTTTAGCGCGAATCGTTGCCTGTTGTGCAGCAAGGTCAATGAACTGAATGGGATTGCTTGAAGCAATGGCTAAGTTAGGCTTTGATGACATTATCGCCCTCTAGGTTATGGTGTGACATTGCATTGCGTGTATCAACAATGAGTTTAGAGTGTTTAAGTACTAGTGCGTAATCGACATTGGTATGCTCGGTACAGATAACCACAGCGTCGTATTGCTTGAGTTGGGCTTCGGTTAGAGCAACTGACTTGAGCCCTGTAAGATTAGCATGTTCGCGGGTATGTGGTATTTCGGGAATGACAGGGTCGTGGAATTCTACAATCGCACCGCGCTCGATAAGTTTTTCATAGACAATCAGTGATGGGCTTTCGCGCATATCATCGACATCTTTTTTGTAGGCGATGCCAAGCACCAGAATGCGCGAGCCATTGATGCCCTTTTTGAATTTGCGGTCCATGCTCTGGCGTAGTTTTTTAATAACATAGCCTGGCATGGTGGCGTTTATCTCACCGGCAAGTTCAATAAAGCGTGTAGGGATTCCAAATTCGCGTGATTTCCATGTGAGATAGAAGGGGTCGATAGGAATACAATGCCCGCCTACACCTGGGCCTGGATAAAACGGCATAAATCCAA
>JAIXZB010000141.1 GCA_027489915.1 Rickettsiales bacterium
AAAACAGGCGTCATCCTTTCGCCACTTGCACCTGCCAAAAAGCCAAAAGACCCCCTCGTTCCCGCTTATGATGTCGCTCCACCTCCTAAAAAAACGACAGAGAAGAAACCTGAACCAAACATTGAAGAAGCACCTTCTGCACCCGAGAATACTCCGCCTCAAGAGAAGACTGCACCACCCCCCGCAGATGCAGCAATATCATCGGGGTTAGATATGTCACCTGCCCCCGAAATCAGCCCCGTTGCGCGTAGCAACCGCAGCCTTATTCCCGCACCTGCGCCCGAGGTGAGTGACATCACCGAAAAAGGTATCCTGCCTAAAATCGGTGGCAAAAATCTAACACCTGCGAAGCTGTATGCAAAACGCTATGTCTGGCCGAAGGAAGATGCACCTGCTGCCATTTCCATTCTCATCTCGGGGCTTGGCGTTAATCCGCGCAGCATGCAAGCAGCACTTACCTTGCCCGATGATGTTTCATTCGCCTTTACACCTTACGGCGAAAACGTTGTAACATGGGTGGAATATGCGCGTAATGCAGGGCATGAAGTCTGGCTCGATATGCCCACCCAAACGGAAGATTTTCCGCGTACCGATCCTGGCCCTTACGGTATTTTCAAAGGGCTTGAAGCCACCGAAGTAACCGCACATCTGCAACAGGCAATGATGCAGTATTCAGGCTATGTTGGGCTTGCGCTTCCACTGAATCAGGCAGTGCTTCCCGAAGCAGCCGTGGCAGTCACCATGCTAGAGGAAACCAGCAAGCGCGGTCTGCGTATTGCCGTGCCTGCAAGCAGCACGGCGTTGTCGCAACTTGCACATTTGAAGCCACACATGCGCGATATACTGCTCGCAGACAGTATTATCGATTCCACCCCATCCGAAGCGTTTATTCGTGCGCGTCTTGCTAAGCTTGAAGAGCAAGCACTCGAGAATGGCCATGTGTTTGCGGTGGCAAGCGACACGCCCCTTACGCTCCGCCTCATTGCGGAGTGGAGCAAAACGCTCAAAGCCAAAAAGATTGTACTGGTGCCAGTATCCGCTCTCTACAGCGCGCCAGAGAAAGAAAATAAATGACCTCCTCCCTTCCCTACCGCGCAGGTGTTGGCATTATGCTGTTTAATGCGCAAGGGCACGTATTTGTTGCCAAGCGTATCGATACGTTATCGGAAGCATGGCAAATGCCCCAAGGCGGCATCGATGCAGGCGAAGAAGCGCGTGACGCAGCACTGCGCGAACTCACGGAAGAAACAGGCATCCCCGCAGATGCTGTTACCGTACTTGGCGAATCCGCAGGCTGGGTGCGCTACGATTTGCCCGATACCCTTATTCCCAAACTCTGGGGCGGCCGTTACCGCGGGCAAGAACAAAAATGGTTCGCCCTGCAACTTATTGGCCCTGAAAGCCTCATTAATATCGCCACCGAACACCCCGAATTCAGCGAGTGGCGCTGGGCAGATCTGCACGAACTTCCCGATATGATAGTGCCCTTCAAGCGCAGCATGTATCAGGCGTTGGTGGATGAATTGGGTCATTTTGCAACCAAATAACTTCCGTCATTGCGAGCGCAGCACGACAACGCAATGCGCCCTTTTCGAGCAGTACGTCGTTACTGCGTAATCATGGTGCTGGCACCGTGCTCGGTAAATGTCTCCACCAACAGCACATGAGGAATGCGGCCATCCAGAATGTGCGCGGCTTCCACCCCGTTTGCAATCGCATGCATACAGTTTTCTACTTTGGGAATCATACCGCCAGTAATCGTTCCATCGGCCTGAAGGGCGCGGATTTCTTCGCTTGTGATGCTGCTTATCAGCTCTTTTTCTTTTGTCAGAATGCCTGGCACATCGGTTAGCATCATCAATTTCTTGGCCTTGAGCGCGCTTGCAATCGCACCGGCTGCGGTGTCCGCATTGATGTTGTAGGTCTCGCCATTTGGCCCCACGCCAATGGGTGCAATCACGGGAATCAACCCTGCTTCCGTCATGCGAATAATCACATCGGGGTTCACTACATCGGGGTCGCCCACAAAGCCCAAATCCAGCACACGTTCGATGTTCGAATCTGGATCTTTTTTGGTGCGTTCCAATTTTTTCGCGCGGATCATATTACCGTCTTTACCCGATAATCCCACTGCCTGACCACCCGCAGCATTAATGGCGCTGACCAAGCCTTTATTGATACTGCCTGAGAGCACCATTTCGACAATCTCAACGGTTGCTTCATCGGTCACGCGCAGCCCATCGATAAAGCTCGACTGGATTTTCAAACGCTCAAGCATCGCGCCGATCTGCGGCCCACCGCCATGCACCACCACGGGATTGATACCAATGGTTTTAAGCAGCACAATATCGCGCGCGAAAGTTGCCGCCACGGTTTCATCGCCCATCGCATGGCCGCCATATTTAATGACAAATGTACAGCCTGCAAAACGACGGATATAGGGCAGCGCTTCGGAAACGGTTTTAGCCGTGCGCAGCCATGATTCTTTTGCTTTGAGTGTATTCAGTTCCATAAAGCCCTCATCGTCCCACGCCGTATGCCTCTAGCGCCTCTATCAGTGAAGCCTGTAGTTCGTCAATCCCCGTGCGCGCATCTGCACTTGTGGCCAGCACATGCGGGTGCGCGGCAGGGTGTTTCGCTGCAGCAAGCGCCACTAGCGCCCGGGTTTCTTCGCGCTCCTCGGGCGATACTTTGTCGCATTTGGTCAGCACCAGTTGATACGACACGGCGGCTTCATCGAGCAGTTTCATCATATCTTCATCCGTGCTGCGCACACCTTGGCGTACATCAATAAGCACACATACGCGCATCAATTGCGCACGCCCGCGCAGATAGGTGAAGAGCACTTCCGTCCAGCGTTTGATTTCATGCTTGGGTGCTTTCGCATAGCCATATCCCGGCACATCCACCAGCATCATCGTATCGGCCAAGTTAAAGAAATTGAGCTGCCGCGTGTGCCCTGGTGTTTGCGAAGTACGCACCAGATTCTTGCGCCCCATCGGTGCGTTCAGCAGGCTTGCTGGGCCCACAGTC
>JAIXZB010000182.1 GCA_027489915.1 Rickettsiales bacterium
CAGTCGTCACGCCTAACTCCGCCATACGCTCCACGCTCTCCACCCAGCGCACCACACCCGTTACCTGCTCCACAAGTAAACGCCGCACCTCGTCGGGGTTGGTCACAACATCGGCGATCACGTTCGCAATCACAGGTACCACAGGCGCGGTCACTTTGGCTGCTGCCAGCGCCTCACGCATCGCATCGGCCGCAGGTTGCATCAAGCTGCAATGAAATGGTGCCGAAACTGCAAGTGGCACCGCCCGCTTCGCGCCGCGCTCTTTAGCAATCGCCATCGCCAGCTCAACCGCCGCCACTTCGCCCGAAATCACAATCTGCGCCGCACCGTTATGGTTGGCAATCTCCACCACACCACCGCTTTGCGCAGCAGCTTCGGCCACAATAGCGCGCACCGCTTCAATATCTGGCCCCAAAATCGCCGCCATCGCACCCTTGCCCGCAGGCACCGCCGCCTGCATGGCGCTTCCACGAATGCGCAGCAGTTTCGCCGTATCTCGCAATGATATACTGCCCACCGCGCACAGTGCCGTGTATTCCCCCAGCGAATGGCCCGCAACACAGGTATAATTTTTCACATCCAGCCCCGCCTCGCGCTCCAGCACGCGCAGCGCCGCAATCCCACACGCCATAATCGCCGGCTGGGTGTTTTCCGTCGCAATTAGCGCCTCCTCTGGCCCATCAAACAAAATCGCCGAAAGCTTCTTATTCAACGCATCATCTACCTCCGCAAACACCTCACGTGCCGATGCAAACGCATCAAACAGGGCCTTGCCCATTCCCACCGCCTGCGAGCCCTGCCCCGGAAACACCAATGCCTTTGTCATATACCACCCTCTCTAATTTCGCCCCTCACTACCGCCCCAACCCTCCCAAGTCAAATCACAATAGAAAACCCAAATAAATCAAAGCCCCGCGACGCGAAGCGAGCCCAAAAAAATATAAAAACCCTACGTTTTCAAAAGGGATGCAGTGCTAGGCGTCGCGTAGCGCACCGATTGAGCGTAGCAGCGCTAGCGTAGCCGTTAAACAAACAGTGCGGGGCACTGTTTGTAGGCTTAAGCCTTGAGGGAGCAACGCAAGACAACGACGCAATGCGCCCTTTTCAAAACGTCACGGCTTTATTACTTGCATTATGCTCTAGTCGCGCTATAAGCCCTCTTCCTTCCACGGTGGAAGGCATTAATCAACACGAGGTCACTTGTTCGCAAATGGCCGTTAATGGAGTAGCAATATGAATCACTATGAAGTGACTTTCGTCGTTCGCCCCGACATGGCAAAAAACGACGTCCAAAAACTTACCGATGCCCTGAGCAAAATCATCACCGATAACGGTGGAAGCGTCGTAAAAGCAGAATATTGGGGTATCCGCACCCTCGCCTACCGCATACAAAAAGTGAACAAAGGCCACTACACTATGCTTGGCCTCACCACACCGTATGCTGCATTGGCCGAGCTCGAGCGCAATATCTCCATCAACGAAGATATCATCCGCACCTTAACGGTGAAGGTGGATAGCATGGATGCAACGCCATCGGTGATGTTACAGCAAAAATCTGGCGACAGCTACGAAGCCGCATAAGTAAAAAGGAAACATGAACATGGCATTTGAACGTAATTCAGGTGGACGCCCTCAGCGTTCGTTCGGCGATCGTCCCCAAGCAGGCGGCGATAGCGAAGGTGGTTTCGGTGGCGGTGCTGCTGGTGGCAAAAAAGTATTTTTCCGCCGTCGCAAAACCTGCCCACTCTCAGGCAATGCAGCACCCGTGATCGATTATAAAGACACCAAGCTGCTTGGTCGCTTTATTTCCGAGCGCGGCAAGATCCTGCCATCACGCATCACTGCAGTATGCGCGAAAAAACAGCGTGCATTGTCACGCGCTATCAAACGCGCGCGCAATCTTGCATTGCTGCCATACGTTAACCAAATATAAGGAGCGCATCATGCAAGTTATCCTTCTCGAGCGCATTTCCCGCCTTGGCAATATCGGTGAAACAGTCAACGTAAAGCCAGGCTATGCGCGCAATTTCCTGCTCCCAACCAAAAAAGCCCTGCGTGCAACCGAAGATAATAAAAAATTCTTCGATGCCCAGCGTGAAGTGTTAGAGCGCAACAACGCAGGTGCGAAAGCAGCAGCAGAAGCACGCGCAAGCACAATGCAAAACCTCACCGTTACGGTGATTCGTCAAGCATCCGATGATGGCAAGCTCTACGGCTCCGTTGCCGTACGCGATATCTCCGAGGCATTGATAGAAGCGGGTCACAATGTCGAGCGTCGCTTGATTGATTTGAACAGCACCATCAAAACCCTTGGTGTTTATAACGCGGTCATCAACCTGCATGCCGAAGTGCAAGTGCCACTGCGTGTGAACGTAGCGCGCAACTTGGAAAGCAAAATCCCCACAGAAGTGGAAGAGTTTGCACCGGTTGCAGACACGGACGAAGCAGCATAAATCTGCATTCACCAAAAATGCCAAAAGGGGCTCTTGCAAAAGAGCCCCTTTTTTTAATGCCATTCGCACCACCTCAATACACGCGCATAGCTGTCCTTATCGTATGGGTGAAATATGACAATCCCATGGCAACCATCCGCACAAAAAAATATATTTTCCAGCCTACACAACCGTCACCAAACCGTCACATTTCATCCCTACCCTGAGCTTGTGAGACAAAAACTCACACTAACAAAAAACGAGCTTAAACAGGAGAAGATGATGACCAATACTTTGAATACCCCCCGCGACTACGAATGGATGGGCCAAGTCGAACAGCAACTTCGCGCAGCACCGCAACAACCCAATACAGGCAGAGCATTTGAAGAAGCAACCCGCGAAGCATTACGAAACAATCTATCAGGTCCCACAATACACAGTAACATCACGCGGCTTGATGTTGAGAACCTTCACGGAAGGCTTACCGTGCGCGATAATCAAGGCAACGAAATTCACCATAAAAACGGTAACATTCCTGCCATCACTTGCGACGGCAAGGCACAAACCATCAATCCCCAAAATGCAGCACGTCTGGCACAACAAGCCTTGTCACAACTGCCACCTCAAGTACTTGATAACGCCCTTAGTGCCACGCGTAACAACACCGCAACACCCAACTTCTCTGCATCCATAACGTATGAAGGCGCAAGCCCGCTTACACATCTATGCAATGCAGGCAAAGCCACAGGCGTGCTCGAGCGGTAACACGCACACAGTTTCCTCTCACTGAAGGCGGAGCGCCCCACACGCTCCGCTTCTTTTTTGCTTATGCACACCTTACACAAGTTTTTGTGGATGAAACCATAACGCCATTTGGTATCATGCAAGCAAGAGCGCATAGTCATCGTATAAAATAAAAAACATCTCACTTGGCAAAAAAGCATGGCACTCGTTCTTTCTACCGAAACACCGCTCGCCCCCACTACTCCGCTGCGCGAAGCCCCACATAACATCGAAGCCGAGCAAGCCCTCATCGGTGCCATCTTAGCCAATAACGAAGCGCTCAACCACGTGGCAAGCGCCCTCGTGCCCGAAGATTTCTACGCCGAAATCCATCAGCGTTTATACCGCGCCATCCAGCAATTCCACAACCGCGGGATGATAGCCAACCCCGTCACCCTAAAACACCATTTCACCCGCGATGATGGCATCGAAGATGCGTATCTCGCACGCCTGGTCGCCGCCTCCACCACCATCATCAACGTGCATGATTATGCCACCATCATCCATGATCTGGCCACCAAGCGCGCCCTCATCGCCATCGGCGGCGATGTGGTCAACCGCGCCTTCGATCACCGCGATGAAGCAAGCGGCATCGAACAAGTCGAACATGCCGAACAGCTCCTCTTCGCACTCGCAACGGATGGCGATGCCGAAGGCCAGTTCAAACCCCTCAGGTCGTCACTCGCCGAAGCCATCATCCGCACCGAAAACGCATTCCGAATGGATGGTGCGGTGGTCGGCATTTCCACTGGCCTCACCGATTTAAATGCCAAACTCGGCGGCCTCCATAAATCCGATTTGGTCATTCTCGCAGGTCGCCCTTCGATGGGTAAAACCGCACTCGCCACCAACATCGCCTACAACGCCGCCAAATGGATGGCCGAAGAAGACGCAGAACGCGTCCGCGCAGGCGAAAAGGGTCGCTCGGTGGGTTTCTTCTCGCTCGAAATGTCAGGCGAACAGCTCGCCATGCGTCTGCTTGCCTCCGCCTGCAATATCCCCTCGCACAAACTCTCACGTGGCGAACTCACCAACGAAGAATTCGCGACTCTTTCGCAGCGTTCTGTCGAACTCGGCACCATGCCCTTTCATATCGACGATACGCCCGCCCTCTCCATCTCTGCCGTGCGCACCCGCGCCCGCCGCCTCAAGCGCCAGCACAACCTCTCCCTGCTCGTGGTCGATTACCTCCAGCTCATCCGTCCATCATCGAACAAATCGCAAGCCAACCGCGTGCAGGAAATTTCCGAAATCACGCAAGGCTTAAAAGCCATCGCAAAAGAACTCGATATCCCCGTCATCGCCCTTTCGCAGCTTTCCCGTGCCGTCGAACAGCGTGAAGACAAACGCCCTCAACTCGCCGATCTGCGCGAATCAGGCTCCATCGAGCAAGACGCCGATTTGGTGATGTTCGTCTACCGCGAAGAATACTACACATCGCGCCAAGAACCACGCCCCGACACGTCCGAACACGCCGAGTGGCAAAGCAAAATGGAAAAAATCCACGGCCTCGCCCAAGTCATCATCGCCAAACATAGAAACGGCCCCATCGGCGTAGTAGACCTCCAATTCCAATCCGACCTCACCCGCTTCGAGGATTTGGCAAGGGATGCGTATATTCCTGAACGGGCATATGAGTAAGTGAATAGTGAGTGGTGAATAGTGAATAGTAATGCTAGAACATAATTCACCACTCACCATTCAACATTCACCATTCGCTATGTTCACCTCCCCCACAGTCACTGTACATCTAAGCGCCATAGTCCAAAACTGGCAAACCATGCGCGCTGCCTACACAGGTCAGGAAGTCGCCGCCGTGGTAAAAGCCAATGCCTATGGCTTAGGCGCAAACGAAGTCGCCACTGCACTCGCAGAAGCAGGCTGCCACACTTTCTTCGTCGCCACGCTAGATGAAGCCATCACCCTACGCCAAACCCTGCCCGATGTACGCATCCTCGTGTTCCACGGGGTGCAAGCAGGCGAAGAATTCGCCTTTCGAAGCAACCGCATCATTCCCGTGCTCAACTCACCCGAACAGCTCGCCCGTTGGCACCCCGTCGCGCGCGAATTCCGCGATGCGCAAAGCGCACTCCATCTCGACACCGCCATGGCACGCTTAGGGCTCACCGCCTCCGAATGGGCACAGTTGCAATCCACCCCCGAACTGTTCGAAGAGTGCCGCATCTCGCTCATCCTCAGCCACCTCGCCTGCGCGAGCGATGCCGAAGACGTGCGCAACGCCGAACAACTCACCCGCTTCATTGCCGCCACGGCCAACATAAAAAACATCCCATTATCGCTCGCCAATTCGGGCGGCATCCTCCTCGGCGCGCCCTACCATTTCCACCTCGCCCGCCCCGGCTGCGCCCTCTATGGCATCCACCCCGCTGGTTATAACTCTGCTCATACCACCCTCCAGCAACCAGCAACACTCACCGCCCCCATCCTCCAAATCCGCACCCTGGATGCTGCGCAACAAGTCGGCTACGGTGGCACACAAACGCTTCCGCAAAACACCAAAATTGCCACCGTCGCCTGCGGCTACGCCGATGGCTATCTGCGCTCCATCAGCGGCAGCGGCGCATATGGCCTGCTGCGCGGCACGCGCGTCCCCCTTGTTGGCCGCGTCACCATGGATATGCTCACCTTCGATATAACCAGCATCAATGCAAACGAAGGCGACCGCATCACCTTACTTGGCCATGATGCGGGCGAAACCATCACCATCGATCAACTCGCGCAGTGGGCAAATACCATCGGCTACGAATGCCTCACCCGCCTAGGCGAACGCATTACGCGCGTGTATGCCTAATCCCATACTCTAAACTCTAGACTCCATACTCCATACTCTCTATAACACCATGCATCATTCACCACTCACCATGCACTAAGCACCCATGACAACCACCGCCACATCCCCCAACCCCCTCGCCCGCGTAGGCCGCGTTCTCATCGCGTTTCTCAGCGCCGTTGGCCGCCTCACCCTCTTCACATGGAACGGAGTATCCTGCGCCTTCCGCGGCCCCTACTACCCACGCCAGATTCTGCGTATGATGATAGAAATCGGCTATTACTCCCTCCCCGTCATTGGCTTAACTGCCATTTTCACTGGCGGCGTGCTGGCATTGCAATCCTACTCTGGCTTCTCCCGCGTCGGCGCTGAAAGCTCAATTCCATTGGTGGTCGTCCTCTCCATCACGCGCGAGCTTGGGCCCGTGCTCGCAGGCCTCATGGTCGCAGGGCGCATCGGCGCTGCCTTCGCTGCCGAAATCGGCACCATGCGCGTGACCGAGCAAATCGATGCCCTCGTCACCTTATCGACCAATCCGTTCAAATATCTTGTGTTCCCGCGTCTCCTCGCCGGCGCACTCATGCTGCCCATCCTCGTCTTCATCGCCGATGTGATTGGCGTCATGGGCGGCTATGTCGTATCGATTGGCAAACTCGGCTTTGCCGCAGGCCCGTACATCGACAACACATGGAACTTCCTCACCCCCATAGATGTCTATTCAGGGCTGGTGAAGGCCTCGGTGTTCGGCTTCATTATTGCTCTCATGGGCTGCTACCACGGCTATCACAGCAAAGGCGGCGCGCAGGGTGTGGGCACTGCCACCACCAATGCAGTGGTCAGCTCCTCCATCCTCATTTTACTCACTAACTACCTACTCACGGAGATGTTCTTTGCTGTTTAATCTAAAACCCTTTTATTATTCAAAACAGGCGCAACTGCGCCGCCACGAAGTGAGTGAGGGTGAATCGCCGAAGGCGAGAGGGAGCAGCGAGACGCTCTCCCTATTCGCGCCAGCGAATAACTAAAGGAAACACTATGCCAAAAATCTCCATGCAGAATGTCAGCAAAGCCTTCGGCAAAAAACAGGTGCTGAAGGGCCTGAATCTCGAAGTCGAAAAAGGCGAATCACTCGTCATCATTGGCGGCTCAGGCTCGGGCAAATCCGTCACCATCAAATCCATCCTCGGCTTAGTACAGCCCGATAGCGGCACCATCACTATTGACGGCGAAGATGTCACCCATATCGGCTTTCGCGCCCGCGAGAAATACCTCCGCCAATGCGGCATGCTATTTCAAGGCGGCGCATTGTTCGATTCCCTCCCCGTCTGGCGCAACATCTCCTTCGCCGCCACCCAACGCACCAGCATGAGCAAAGCCGAAGCGCACGCGTTAGCGGTCGAAAAACTCTCCCAAGTCGGCATGAGCGCCGATGTTGCTAACCTCATGCCCTCCGAACTCTCAGGCGGCATGCAAAAACGCGTAAGTTTAGCGCGCGCCATTGCCACCAACCCCGAAATTATTTTCTTCGATGAACCAACCACTGGCCTCGATCCCATCATGGCCGATGTCATCAACGACCTCATCGTAAGCTGCGTCAAAACGCTTGGCTCCACCGCCATCACCATCACGCACGATATGTCCTCCGTGCGCAAAATCGCAAGCCGTGTTGCGATGATATACAAAGGCGAAATCATCTGGACAGGGTCTGTGAAAGACATCGACAATTCAGGCAACCCCTACGTCGATCAATTCGTCCACGGCAGAGGAAACGGCCCCATAACCGACGAAATCAAACTCCGCGCCTGATATACAAACACCAGCAACAAGCTGATTAATAACAATAAATAAAACCGTAACCTATTTTTCATATAAGCCACCAGCATTTGCTGGTATAGTAATAGCATGGCTATAAAAACACTAACACATAACCTCGACTATAATCGTCATTTCCCCATCACCCTGAACTATGATGCAGCCGAGCACAGCCTTACCGTCACCATCGACCCCGAAAGCATCATGTATCGTCGCCTGCGCGGCAACCTCAACCACCTTCTACAATGCAATCCCATAACCTCTGGTCGCACCCCCATCAAAGAAACAATCGAGGGTAATACCGTTACGTTCCGCGAAGTGCCCGAAGATTTCCGCCTAAGCTTTGGCGGAAAACCATTTGCACTCTATCACAATCATACATCAAACGGTATCTCCGTAAGCGAACTGCGCCCCTTCACCGTCAGTGCGCTGCGCACGCTTGGCTCACAGCATCAAAGCAAAGCCACTCCCTATTTCCTGCCCGAAAGCTTTCAGGAAATTGAACCCCTGCGCATCAAAGCCAAGGCCACCATCAACACTGATTTTCACACCCATTCCTCGGGCCAAATTTCTGCCGAAGGCCTCATCAAAGTAGCACTGCATCACAATGCACTCTACCCCGAGCATCTGCTGAACGATATTGGCATCACAGTCCCAAAAGACGTGCCACGCATCACCCAAAAACGCATCCCCTTCCAACCGCTGGAGCCGCAAAACCTACCAAGTGAAGTAGAATGTATTCCACTCAGCGCCCTCACCACCGAACAGCTCTCTGTGCTGAAAGATAGCCTCTCGCTCAGCACCGATCGTCAACACAGCTATACCGATGCCGAAAACGAGTGCTACCGCCTGCGCTATCCATTCACGAAAAACACCTCCCTCATCAAAGATTCCATCAAAGAAATGGCGCGCGAATCGCTAGAATCAGGCATCCATTACGCCGAAATATCCTTCGTCGGGCTCGATAAACCCGAAACATTCAAAGCCGTACACGAAGCTATCTGGGAGATGGAGCAAACGGCAGAATTCAAAGACTTCACCTTACGCCTCAAGCACGGCATCCCCCGCACCCAAACCGATGCACAAATCCGCGAATCACTCGAAAAAGCCAAAATACTCGCACAAAGCCCGTATGTAGTTGGCGTCGATTTCTTGGGCTACGAAATTAACAAAACAAACAGCTTCACCGATGCGTTAGAAGAATTCGCGCAATGGGTACAAGGCAACGCGCCTAAATTCACCATCTGCATCCACGCAGGTGAAAACGATAAAAACCCAACCAACGTCAAAGAAGCCATCAAGATTGCCGCCAAATACGATGTACGCATGCGCATCGGCCATGGGCTATATGGGCTAGACGATGAAACCATAACACTCGCGCAACCGCTCATCAAAGGCCCAAAACCCAAACTCCACATCGAAGCCAACCCCGATTCCAACATCGCACTCAACAACATTAACAATCTGCAGCACATGCCTTTCCGCCGCCTGCTCGATAATGGCATCCCTTTCGTTGTCAGCTCCGATTCTCTGGGTCTCTATCAAACCAGCAGCGAACAGTTGGGATTGTCGCTTCTGCATGCAGGGCTAAAAAGCAAAGATCTGGATGTAATAGCAACCCATCAAAATAATCTCGTAGCGCAGCAAACATCCTATTGCGCTGCAAAAAAAGAAGCGATTCCAGAGTGGAACGAAGCATCAGGGCGCGATACATTTCTAAATACCCTGCAAGCAGAATTGAACCGCATACCCAAAGCCCCTCAGCCAAAGCATGCACGGCTTGAAGATAGCGCTATCGAAGCATTGCTTGGCGGGCCCAAAGTGATTCCCGAAAGTCGTCACATCAGCCGCACACTCACTGCACCACTCTCAGAACTTCGCAATCAATTAAACGACCCACGCGTCAAAGAACTACGCGAATTTCTAAAAACCAGAAAACCCATCACCATCCTCGGCGCCTCAGGCTCAAGCTGGAAACGTATCGATAAATACCATCAAGGCGAAATCGCCATCGCGCTCGATATGCTTACGCATTTACTCGATCCCGAAAAAGTCTACTTCGTACAAGGCCGCAACAAATCCGAAGGTCTGTGCCGCAAACTGAACGAAACAGTAGCGCGTGCAAACACCACCGAAAAAACACCTTTTCTCACTGCAGGATTACTTACCGATCAAGCACCCGACAGCTCCACCGATTATTCACATCTAAGCTATGTATTCCGCATCGATAACCCACTCAACGTCGCCAGTGAAATTGTCGATTTCACCGTCCGCCATGATGGCGCGCTCATCTGCATTGGCGGCGCAGCCTTCACCCGCGACGGGATTCTCAAAGCCGACCGCGATATGGAAGCCACAGGCAAAGGCACGTTATTAGTTATGGATGGCCCGAAAGGCGCTTCCACCGAAAAATCCCGCATCATGAATAAAAGCTACAGCTTCAAAAACGGCGAAGAGCTTATCTATCAACTACAAGGCCTGATGAAAAACTCCCCCGAGCTATTCAAGCCCTATATGGATAACTTGCCTCTAGATAGTATCCGAACCCTCTATGAACACACAGCCGAAAAACTAGGCATCCCCATAAACCCAAAAGCAACCCACGTCAAAACCCCCGCAACCCATGAAGGCCAACTAGGCCTGTTTGGTTTAGGCAAATAACCTCAAAAAAATCTCCTCCCCCAACGCGGGGAGGGCAAGGGAGGGGGGCGTGAAAATAACCCATGTCAGCCGCACCTCCCCCCACCTAACCTCCCCCGCAAGGAGGGGGAGGAATACAGTACCTATCTCCCCACAATAGCGAAGCAGAGCATTTCCTCCTACCCGCAAAAGCGGCATAGGGCAGAGTGAGCCAGATGCTAGGCGGGTTCTTATTTTTAAGCGCAGCATAGTGGAACTACGTGAGCATTAAAAATCAGGTTCCAACAACGCAGATGGTTCGCTATACACTATGCACTCATGGCAAAATCCACTACACATTTCGTCTGTCAGTCTTGCGGCACCATCCACGGCAAATGGGCAGGCAAGTGCGATGGCTGCAATGCGTGGGATACCTTGGTCGAAGAAACCGCTATCACCGCCCCCAAATCCATCGCCACAACCAAAGGTAAAGGGCTGCATTTCACCTCTCTGAGCTCGCGCGATACACCGCTTCCTACCCGCAACTCCACCGGCATCGGCGAGCTAGACCGCGTGCTGGGCGGCGGCTTGGTCGCAGGCGCCGCCATCCTCATTGGCGGCGATCCAGGCATCGGCAAATCTACTTTATTACTTCAAGCCGTCGCCGCCATCGCCCGCGCTGGCGAGCGCGTAATATATGTATCAGGCGAAGAATCCGTCGGCCAAATCCAGCTGCGTGCCGAACGTTTAGGCGTCATCGCCCCCACCGTCGAGCTCGCCTCCGCCAACAACGTGCGTGATATCCTCGCCTCCATCGATTGCACGAATCCCCCCGCGCTGGCCATCATCGATTCCATCCAAACCATGTTCCTCGATTCTATCGAATCCGCACCAGGAAGTGTCGCACAAGTGCGCGCTTGCGCCCACACACTCATCACCGCCGCCAAAAAGCGCGGTGTCGCCCTCATTCTCGTTGGTCACGTCACCAAAGACGGCCAAATCGCAGGCCCACGCGTGGTCGAACATATGGTCGATACCGTCCTCTATTTCGAAGGCGATCGTGGCCTATCCTACCGCATCCTGCGCGCCGTCAAAAACCGCTTCGGCGCCACCGATGAAATCGGCGTATTCCACATGGAAGAATCAGGCTTGGCCGAAGTACCCAACCCCTCAAGCCTGTTTCTCACAGCGCGCGATAGCGCCGTTGCAGGCGCCGTAGTATTCGCCGGCATGGAAGGTACCCGCCCCTTGCTGGTCGAAGTCCAGGCCCTCATCACCCCCAGCACCATGTCCACCCCACGGCGCGCCGTGGTAGGGTTTGATAGCGCACGCCTTTCGATGATTCTCGCCGTGCTCGAAGCACGCGGCGGCGCACGCTTTTCCGATAAAGAAGTCTTCCTAAGCGTCGCAGGCGGCCTGCGCATAAACGAACCCGCAGCCGATTTAGCCGCAGCAGCAGCCCTGCTTTCTGCCCTGTCGGAAAAACCCTTCCCCGCCCGCATGGTCGCCTTTGGCGAAATTGGCCTCACGGGCGAGGTGCGCCCCGTATCGCGTCACGAAGCCCGCCTGAAGGAAGCCGAAAAACTGGGCTTCAACACCTCGCTCTGCCCCCCTGCCAAAGCAGGCAGCAGCACCCGTGGTGCCATTACCCATGTCGATGGACTGGTCGGTTTCTTCCTAAGTAGCGCTGCAGCATAACACCTACCACCAAAACCTATTCCCTTCCTGTATCACTAGTGCTATGCAGGGCAAAACCTGTAGCGAGTGCCCCATGGTCGAAACCCACCTCAACATCTTCGATATCATCGTTTTCACTGTTGTCGGGCTATCCGCCCTATTTTCATTCTATCGCGGCTTCGTGCGCGAGGTATTATCCCTCGGCGCATGGGTGGGGGCGCTCGTCATCACACTCTATGTATTCCCTCACGCCAAAGAATTCGTCGGTAAACAGGTCGATAATACACTGGTAGTCGATTTAATTTCCTCCATCGGCGTCTATATGACAGCCCTCATCACGCTGATGATTCTCACCTCCATGCTAAGCAAATTCCTCAAAACCAGCAAAGAAGTCGGCGCGCTCGATAATTTGCTCGGGCTGATATTCGGCATCGCGCGCGGCCTGTTCATCGTGGCACTGGGCTTTCTCGGCCTCAGCCTCGCGTTCGAAGAAAAAGGCTACCCCGACTACATCAAAGAATCCTATTCCCGCCCCTACGTTGAAAAAACTGCAGCGCTTCTCGTGCGTATCGCTCCAAGCTACCTCGAATCCATGGAACCCATCAAAGAACAGGCCAAAAAATCTGCCGAAGAATCCAGCGATGAAACAGGCAGCGATTACCAATTCGATTCCATGGAAAAACTGCAAAACATGATAAACGAAAAATCAAAGGAATAACGTGACCAACTCAGAACTCACCACCCTCCCACTCGATAAATTCCACGATGAATGTGGTGTATTCGGTGTGTTCGGAACCTCCGATGCAGCAGCCCACACCGCCCTTGGCCTCCACGCCCTGCAGCACCGCGGCCAAGAAGCCGCAGGCATCGTCAGCTTCGATGGCACACAATTCCATTCCCACCGCGCACTCGGTTTGGTAGGCGATAATTTCAACGCCTCAGGCGTTATGGAAAAACTCATAGGCCACAGCGCCATCGGCCATAACCGTTACGCCACCACAGGCGAAACCTTGCTGCGCAACGTCCAGCCACTATTCGCCGAATTCCATTTCGGCGGGTTAGCCCTCGGCCATAACGGCAACCTCACCAACGCCCTCACGGTGAAGGCCGAACTCATCAAACGCGGCTCCATCTTTCAATCCACCACCGATACCGAAGTCATCATCCACCTGCTTGCCCTCTCCAAAGCCACCACCATCGAAGACCGCCTCACCGATGCACTGGGACACGTCGAAGGTGCCTATTCACTTGTCGTATTATCCGCAGGCAAACTCATCGGCGTGCGCGATCCTCTCGGCATTCGCCCTCTCGTGCTCGGCAAGCTCGGCGATGCGCATATTTTGGCATCCGAAACCTGCGCACTCGATATCATCGGCGCCGAATACATACGCGATATCGAAGCAGGCGAAATGGTTATCATCACCGAAGAAGGCGTGCACTCCACCCAGCCCTTCGCCCCGCAGCAAAAACGCTTCTGCATTTTCGAATATGTGTATTTCTCCCGCCCCGATTCCGTCTCCGAAGGCG